>NZ_JBSGXU010000082.1:0-32872 GCF_053610205.1 Streptomyces sp. NPDC054932
GCTCGTCGGCGACGCGGCGGGGCTGGTGAACCCGTTCACGGGGGAGGGCATCAGCTACGCGCTCGAGTCCGGAAAGACCGCGGCCGAGGTGATCGACCGCGGGCTGACCGGCGATCCCGCGCGTCCGGATCTACGGGACCACGCATTGCTGCTGGAGCATTCGTACTCCGGGTGGTTGGCGGCCGGCCGCCGGTCGGCCCAGCGGTACCAGTTCGTCTGGCGGGTCCTGGAGAGCACCTTCGACAGCGAGCGCGCGCCGTTCGCGCTGTGCCGCCGGGCGGTTCTCCTGCCCGAGGGCATCGGCGAACTCCGGGCGAACCGCACGATCGACGACGTGGCCGCGCTGATGGCCCCCGGGGTCGACGTACGCGCCGATCTCCTCGGCGTCGGTGAGCTCATGACGAGCTCCGTCCGGGACGAGTGGCCCTTCCTGGCCCGCATGGCCACGGCGGGCTGGGGAGATCCCGGGGTCCCGTTCCGGCCGGCGCTGTTGCTCCTGCTGGCAAGCCATTTCGGTGACCCCGGCACGCGCTGCCGCATCAAGCTGGGCGCCGCGATCGAGCTGAGCGCGCTGGCGGCGCTCGCGCAACTCGGCGTGGAGAACACCCCGAAACCGCACTCCAGCTGGGGAAACAGGTTCGCCATCCTGGTCAGCGACCTGCTGATGTCGAAGTCCCTGCACCTCGCCACCGACGGCGGCCATCAGGCCCTCGCGGTCCTCTCCCAAGCCGTCACGAAGGTGTGCACCGGCCGGATCCGCGAGCGGCAGCACGCGTTCGATCCGGGGGTGACCGAGGACGAGCATCTGTCGCTGGTCGAGTTGCAGACCGCATCGTCGTTCGAGTTGCCGTGCCGGCTCGGCGCCGTCGTGGCGGGAGCCGATCCCGAGCATGCCGGAGCACTCGCGAGCTACGGCCGTGCGCTCGGCGTCGCGTTCCGGCTGACCGAGGACATCCGCATGCTCACAGGGGCCACGGGGCCGGGGGACAACACGGCGGGCGCCGTGCTGCGCGAGGGCACGCTGGCGCATCCCGTGCTGGTCGCGCTGCGGCGTACGCAAGGAAGACTGACGAGCCTCGTGCGCGGCGGGTGCCCGACGGCGGACGAGGTCGACGAGGCGGTGGCGCTCGTCCGCGCGAGCGGAGCGCTCGACGTGACCCGTGCTCTGGCACGCGAGCAGGCCGTCCGGGCGGCGGTCGCGCTCGAGACACTGCCGGAAGGCCCTCCGCGCGCATCGCTGTCCGCGCTGATCGACTACGCGGTCACGCGACGGGTTCCGCAACGACCGGACCTGGAGTCACTGTTGGGGTGATCGGGGTGATCGGGGTGGTTTTCCATGGATGCGGGTCGGGCCTGGCTACACGCCGATCCCGGCGTCCTGGGCCCGCGGAGTGCGGAAACGCAGCCGGAGCAAGCGCGGTGACCACCAGTTGGCGCCGCGGGGGAGTGTCATCCTGGCCGGAACCAGCACGCACCGCGCCGGGCCCCAGGCGACAGCGTGCTTCCGCAGGCGGGCGTGGCCTTTCCGGCATGAACCGGCAGAGCGGTCGGGGAGGTGTCGACGGCCCCGCCGCCGGTCGGGTCTGGCGGGGCCGTCACACGGATTCCGGCCCGGGGTGGTGGGTCGGCGGCACACGTGCTGTGAACTCAACGGCCATGGCCGCCGTACGTCACGCCGGTTGGGCCGCTCGGGTGGCCGGGCGGCTGGGAGGGGCGCAGTGTCCCGGCATCCGTGGCAGGGCCGTCCGGGGTGGCTTCGTCGACCGGCCGGGCCCCGCGTGCGCGGGCCTCTTGTCGCCTTGCCACCGTGCCACGCGAAACCGCTCCGCCCGCCGTGTGGCTGGAGGCGCGGGCCGGATAGTGCCAAGAGGACGCCCGTCCCCCTCGCACCGGGCCCCGAAGCCCGCCACCGCACCCCCGGGATCCCCTCCGTACCCGTGCCGTCCGATCGGGCAGTCCGGTGGGCACAGTGATGGCGACGACCCCGGCCCGCGCGGCCGAGCGCATTCTGTCCGCCGCGGCCGCGGGGGCGGGTCTGCCCGAAACTAG
Source organism: Streptomyces sp. NPDC054932 (assembly GCF_053610205.1). Lineage (NCBI taxonomy): Bacteria > Bacillati > Actinomycetota > Actinomycetes > Kitasatosporales > Streptomycetaceae > Streptomyces > Streptomyces sp. NPDC054932. Next base: position 2,050 of record NZ_JBSGXU010000082.1, read on the forward strand.
GGGGCGGGGTGCGTTTCCAGCTCCGACTTGAGGTTGCGCAGGGTGGCCCGGATGTTCTTGCGCTGGAACTCGGCGAAGGTGTGTCCGCTCGTCGCGATCCTGTCGAACGCGTTGGCCAGCGGGTCGGGCCAGCTGCGCCGGTCGTCGGTCCACGTCTCCGTCACCTCGGTGCCCTCGGGTACCGCGGCGAAACGGTACTCCCAGGTGGCGATCGGGCCGCGCAGCCACGGGCGGCGCAGGCCTATGGCGTGGACCTTGAACCGGAAGACCTGGTCCGGGTCGGCGGCCGTCACCGTGCAGCGGGTCGTCCAGCGGAACGGGCCGCGCTTGTTGTGGCCGTCGAAGACCATTCCGACCCGTGTTGCGGTGCCGGGCCCGTCGGCCGGGGTCGCGCCCAGGTTCTCCGGGCTCCATCGGCCCATGAGGGCCGGGTCGGAAACGTGCCGGTAGACCGTCGACGGGTCGGCCGCGACGATGGTGGTGTCGCAAACGCTGAACGTGCGGGGCATGTGGCTCCCTCCTCGGAGCACGACGGTAGCGGTCGCAAGCTCCACCCGGAACCGGCGCCCCCGCTGCGGAGTTCCCCTGCGGGCGTCGCGCTGGACTCCTGATGGATTCGGGCACGTACGCAATGAGCCGGAACAGGGTCTTTGTGATCAGTGGTTCGGGGCCGTTTTCGGCGCTGTCGGTCTGCGCGTCGCCTATCGGCGTGAGGCGACCAATCCTGGGCGAGCTGCGGCAGTCGGCGCGTCCTCGAGTCGGACGCCCTTCCGCCGGCCCGTCCGTAGCAACCGCGGAGGCGGGCGGACGCGTCAGGGACTGTGAGACCGGCCCAACGTGAAGGAGTGAATTTTGCCTGGCAAACCCCCGACGAATCCACACGCCGCCGCCTTCGACGGTCCCGCACCTGTCTACAATCCTGGTTCTCGACTGTGGGCGGTCCTTCGGCACTCACTGTCCATCGCCATGACGACAGCAGTCATCGTATTGGCATTCATGGTCGTCAGCCTTCCGATTGTGGCAGTCTTTTTGATTGACGATGACTTTATCGCCAGAGAATACGCCGAGGTCGTTCTGGTCATCGCTGGCGTGGGGTTTGCCGCAAGTCTTGTCGTCTTTCCTGTTGCCTTTTGGTTTGAGCGGTTGGTCATGCGCGGAGGCCGTGCATGGAAGGCGCTGGCGGTGTGTGCACCTGTAGCCTTTCCGGTCGTGGCCGCGCTGATTTTTGTCTCACTGATCAAACTTCAGCCATCGGCCGCCGTCGGTGATGCTTTCCGTGTCGCGATCCTGTTCCTCATGAGCTTCTCCGTCTATTGGTTGTCGCTGTGGTCGTTGAATGCTGTTCGCTACGGCGCTTGGCGCCTTGCCCGACGCATGAGCCGATTTCGGCGGTTCGGCTGAGCTTTCCGCGCGCACCCCGGCGTGGCTGATTTCGCGAGGTGCCGGAAGGGCGCACCGGGCCACGCCAAACGCCTCCACCCCAGGAGCAATCGACGAGGCAGCCGAGGACGGCCTGCCGGGGGAGTTGTCGGAGTGCGAGCGGTCGTCCTCCATGGGGTGGCCGAACTCCCGGACCGCGAGTACACACCGCCGGGCCACGACTACCCGCACCCGTGAAGGCGGGTTGCCGGTCCAACCGGTCCGTCGGTTACGCACTCATCCTTGAGGAGGAGGACGCGGTTGTGTTCTGCCTGTTTCGATTGTGGGCCAGGAGAATGCGCTGAGGGGGCGGTTGTGCTGCTGGAGCTCGCTGTCGGAAGCCTGCTGACGTGGGGTCATGAAGGCAGGAAGGCCAAGAGGCAGGCCCACAGCTTCGCGGCGGGGGCGGAGGTGGGTTTCGCTGCCTGTGTCCTCGGTAAACGTCCGTACTGCCGGGGTACATCGTTGGTCTTCCTCTGGGCCTCGCCTCGCACGCTTCATGTCACGCCGACGGAGTTCGCGGATTTGCGCCGAAGTCCGATTCCGGTGGATCGGCTGGAAGTGGTTCGGGTCCGGCCGAGAGAACGCGTGGATTCCCGGTTGGTCCAGAGCGGCTGGCAGGTGGCCGAGTGCCGTGATGGCGGATCCGTGGTGTTGATCGGGTGCGCGCCTGCTTCCATGCGGTATCTGACAGCTGTGCTGGCAGGACAGGGCCCTCAGAGGCCGCACGCCGAACCGATTCGCCCGGCCTGATCCCTGCTGTCGGCCAGGCACGGGGGAGCGACCCTTTCAGGTACGAGAGGTGAAGCCCGGCCGCGCGTGCGGCCCAGTCCCCGGTGCTCGTCCGTGACCGGGTATGCCCGGCGGCGGCCGGCGTGGGTGTCGTCCCTCAGCCTCGGGCCGCCGTCGGCGGGGTGGCGGCGCCGTTCAGGCAGTGGTCGAGGAGTGCGTGCATGCGGGGGACGGGGAAGGACGGGTTGGCCGCGGCGCCCTCTGCGGTGCGGGGGTCGGTGAGGAGCGTTTCCAGGGTCTCCGGTGTCAGGGTCGGGTTGGCGGCGGCTGCCCGGCGCACTGCATCGTCGGGGTCGTCCAGCGGAGGTGCGGTCAGGGCGGGGTCGGCTGCGGCCAGGGCGCGTATCTCGGGGTCCGGGTGGCCGATGAGGTGGGCCCGGCCGGTGCGGGGGAACGCGGGCAGGGTCAGCAGGTGCGGACGGTGGGCCGGGCGGGTCACGAATACGTCCAGGAGGAGGTGCGGCGGAGCCAGTGGGTGGTGGCAGGCCAGCCAAATCCGTACTTCCTCGTCGTCGTCCTGCGCGAGTGTCCCGACGAGCTCTGCGGGCAGGCCGGGCCAGCTCGCCGCAACCCGGCGGAGCACCGGTTCCTCGGACGCCGCGCAGGTGGCGTACCAGTCGGGCGACGGCTCGGTGGCCGGCTGCGTGATCGGGCAGGTGCAGTCGGGACCGTGGTCGACGACCTTGCGGACCGCCTCGAATTCGGCCCAGGTACGGATGGAGGGCTGGAGGCGGGCACGCATCCGTACGTCCTCGTCCGGATCCTGCCTCAGCTCCGCCGCCGCTCCCAGGTCGGGCCGGGTGGCGACCAGCCTGCGGATCTCCGTGTCCGGGTGGCGGGCGAGCCGGGCCAGGGCGTCGGCCGGGGTATGGCGGTTCCGCGCCAGCGGGTGCACCACGTCCTCCGCGAAGCACCGCTCGACGACCGCGGGTGACAGGGCACAAGTGCTGAGCACGTACACCGCGTAGCGTGATCCGATGGGCGGCAGCTCGGCCTCCACCGCCTCCGGGTCCAGCCGCCGGCTGCCCTCCCTGGCTGCTTCCCGTACGGCGGGGTCGGGGTCGTCGAGCAGGACATCGCGCTGCGCAGCGGTGAGCGACTGCCACTGGAAGGCGGCGTACAGACGGAGCGCTGGGTGGGCGTGACCGGCCATGTCCCGCGGGAAGGACAGAGGGACCCGCCGGGAGGACCAGAGCTCCCCGACGATGTCCCGTGCGGAGAGCCTGCCGTCCTCGCCCCCGTCCTGGGCGGTCAGGAAGGTGACGAGGATGTCGGCCGTCAGGGGCCGGACCCACCGGGGCTCGAGACGGGTGCGGGTGCCGCCGGCGAGATAGGCACGGACGAGTCCCGAAGGGTCCGATGCCAAGGGAGCGAGTCGTGCGGGGTCGACGCGCAGGTTGCGGGCGAGGGCGCGGCGGATCCGCTCGACCGGGTGGCGCAGGGCCGCGTCGATGACGGCGTCGGGCAGGTCGCGGCCCTCGCACATCAGCAAGCCGGCCTCACCGGCCGCTTCGTCCAGGAGACGTATCAGCACGTCGGCGGGCGCCGCCGCGTTGAAGGCGATGCCGCGCAGCCACAGTTCACGGAGAGAGTCGGACACCACGTCATCCTGCCACCTCGCCTCCTGACCCCGGCCGCCCGACGGCTCCCTCGTCGGCTCGCACGTCCAGCCGGCGGTCTGCGAACTGACCCGCAGAGGGTATCCGCCGGAGCCGCAGGCATCCCGTGGCACCGGCGCCGCCTCGATTCCGCCCTGCCCGGATCAACCAACGTCCTACTCGAGGGGGAGCGGACTACCGGGGCGCGCGCGGTGTCCGCCGGGCGCCCCGAGCCGGTCGTAGGACCCTCGCGTACCAGCGGTGATCACGCCTGTGTCAGGCCGGTGCCGTGGTTGCGCCCTGAACGAGGAGCGGAGCATTCGGGAGCCGAATCTTCGCCAACTGTCCGAATATCGCGTGGTACCAGAGAGGGACCAGGGACGGTTCTTACTGGGGATTCGCTGGTGCCCGCCGATGCAACACAGTGGGCACACCAGCGATTTCACCGGAAGAAGGACGGCACGCCTCCCATGAAACGCCTCGCACCACTGCTCGCCACGGTCGGACTCATCGCGACCTCTGTGCCCCTGCTGACGGCTCCCCAGGCAGCTGCCGCCCAGACCCCCGGCTACATGCGCCAGCAGCCGGACTGGCACCGCTGCAGCCCCGAGCAGCCGGTGACGTACGAGTGTGCGACCCTCAAGGTGCCGCTCGACTACCAGCATCCCGAGGGCCGCACGCTCGACCTCGCGATATCCCGGATCAAGACCGAAAACCCGGGCAAGCGGCGGGGGGTCCTACTCTTCAACCCCGGTGGCCCCGGCGCGTCAGGGCTGTTCCGGCCGGTGGTCCTGAACGCGAGGATGCCCAAGGACGTACGGGACCAGTACGACCTCATCGGCTTCGACCCGCGCGGGGTTGGCAAGAGCAGCCCGATCTCCTGCGGGCTGAGCGCGGCCGAGCGGGGCCTCGGTGGCGCGTACCGGCCCGAGACGTTCCCCTCGGACGTGGCCTGGGCGCGAAGCGTCGCCGACAAGTGCCGCGAGAAGTCCGGCGACGTCATTCCCCACATCACCACCCGCAACACGGCCCGCGACCTGGACGTCATCCGCGCGGCGCTCGGCGAGCGGAAGATCTCGTACCTGGGTTACTCGTACGGCACCTACCTCGGGGCGGTGTACTCCCAGATGTTCCCGCAGCGCACCGACCGCTTCGTGCTGGACAGCGGGGTGGATCCGCAGCGCGTCTGGCGCGGCATGATCCAGGTGTGGGCCACCGAAGCGGAGCCCGCCTTCGCACGGTGGACGCGGTGGGCCGCGGAGCGCTCGGACCGATACGGGCTCGGCACCACTCCCGAAGACGTGTCCGCCACCTTCTGGAGCCTGGTGGCCCGGGCCGACAGGGATCCGATCGTCCAGGACGGGCAGAAGGTCACGGGTGACGACATCAGGTCGGAACCCTCGCTGTTCTTCTCCCCGTACGGAGCCTCGGCCGTCATCAAGTACCTCAAGTCGTTGGCCGAGAACGGGCCCGGGCCGGCGAACGGCGACGCGCCGGATCTGAAGCAACTGCTCGCCGGGTCCCGGTCACCCGGGGCGACCGCCTCCGAGCTGAACACCCCGGGGCCGGGCGCCGCGGCAGCCGCAGCCGCAGCCGCCGACTCCGATTCCGATGGCATGGCCGTCTACTGGTCCGTGGTGTGCGGGGACACGGACGCCTGGCCGCGCGACCCCGATCAGTACGCGCGGGACGCGGCGCGGGACAAGGCGAAGTATCCGCTGTACGGGGACTTCGCGTCGAACATCAAGCCGTGCGCCTTCTGGCAGCGGCCGGTTGAGTCCGCGACGCCCATGAAGACCCGGGCCGACGTGCTGACCGTGCAGAACGAGTGGGACTCGCAGACCCCGCTGGCCAGCGGCCAGGGCCTGCACAAGGCGCTCAAGGGCTCACGGATGGTGCTGGCGCTGGGCGGCGAGAAGCACGGTGTGTACCTCTCCGAACCGGCTTCCTGTGCCGACGTCACGGTCAACAAGTACCTCGCGACGGGCCGGCTGCCTGCCGCAGACGTGACCTGCCAGGACCCGCCGCCGTTCCCGTAGGGGCCGAGGGCACGAAGCTGACGGCATGGCCCCGGCCAGGTGGAGGTCGCCTGGAGAGTGTCCGCAAAGCAGCGCCGTCCGCCCGAAGGGGCGGCGGGACTTTGCGGACACGACTGGAGCCTGTCGCTTGGAAGTGCTGTGCGCAGGGTGCTGCATACCGGATCGATAACCTGTGTCGGTGCCGGCGGCATGGTGCGAAACTTCGGGCCATGACTTCACCCGAGCTCAGTGACCTGGACTATCTCCGGGAGATCGAGCGTCTCGCCAACCGCGTCAGTGTGGAGGCATCCAACGAAGGATGGCTCTCGTTCCAGGCAGACCCGGACGAGGCGACACCGCTCCAGCGCAGCGTGAACGTGCTTGCTCGGGCTCTGCGCCACTACCACTTCGAGGGTGACGGCTGCCTGGACGAGGACCGGCCTCTGGTCCGCCTCGTCGGAGCCTGGGTGTTGAAGCCCGGGGCCATGCCGGCCGGGGTGGAGGAGACGTACGAGGAGGTGTGTGCACGGATCGGCGTCGGCCCCAGGCCGGAGGGCTGGGCGCTGTGGAACACCTGGAGCGACGGGGACCTGAAGGTGACCATGGTGGTGTCCGCGGTCGAGACGACCGAGGGGCTGTTCGAGAACTGGGCCCGGGGGAGGGCACTCGACCCGGTGTCGCCGCTGCCCTCCCAGATCGCCCTCGTCCGCCAGGGATGGATAGGACCGACGACGTTCTCACCTCGCGGCGTCAAACGGACTGGCCTTGGCGGCCGGCCGCTGTCCTAGACTCTGGCCTTCGGCCAGAGCCGTGTCCACATGAAAATCGCAGATCGGATTTGCTTCCTCCGGCGCCCCGTAGGACGCTCAGCAGCCGGGCAGCCCGGCCGCGTCAAGCCCCGGGCGTGACGGGGGAGTCGTGGCTTGGGCCGGCACGGGCCGCCAGCGTCACAGCCCTTGTGGTGACCTGTTGGAGGAACACGTGGAAAAGGCTGAACCCCAGCGGCGATCGCCCTCTGATGCGGGGGGTCCGGATGAGAGGACGGGCGGTCTGCGCGAGCGCGGGTTCGTCCGCTACGACGCTGAGCAACTCGGTATCACCCTGGCCGGCTCCGCCGCGAGGGACTTGGCCGGGATCCGGGAGGTCTTCGAGGCTCTGCCGCCTGACCCGTACGCTCCGGGAACGAATAGGTTCCGCCGGTACTCCCATGCCGTGTACCTGCCGTGGAAGGACGAACTGTCCTGGATTCCAGGAACCCCCGACCCCGTACACGGTACGGTCACCGACTTCTCCCAGGGCGAGGACGACCCTGAGCACCCGCGGACGCGGCGCGTGCTCCCCGACATCCCCGAGGCGCTGCGCGGCAACGCTCTGCTGTTGCGACTCCTGCGCTGGGACATTGAGCAGGTCCTGTCCCTGAAGAATCTGGGGAGACGGCCGCTGTGGGCCGGTGTCCACCTGATCAGGCTCGGTGTCGACCGACCCGGCCAGGAGGCCGTTTCCTCCCCGAACTGCTTGCACCAGGACGGAGGTTCCGCCAGCACGTTCACTTTCGCCCACCTGATCAGCCGTACCAACGTCACCGGCGGACAGAACGTCATCGCCACACCGGGCAGCGCAGGGCTGCAGCCCGATGACCCGTGGGCGGACATCCACGCCGCCTTCACCCTCACCGACCCACTGGATGGCTACGCCGTCCACGACCACAGAGTCAGCCACTACGTCGGCCCGGTCCGCGCGGGCTCCGAACCAGGGCCGGGCGAACGGTCCATCCTCATCGTCGGCCTCGCCCCGTACGTCCCCCAGCTGTGACACCGGCACCACCACCCCCAGCCCGCCGAACACGTGCCCGCGCCTCCTCTCCCTCCCGGGACTCATCGCAACCACCCTCGACGAGGTCTTCGGCTGACGCCCGCTGCTCGTCGTACGGCTGTGCACACCGCTGTCCCCGAGGACGGAGTGGCGGTTGTGGTGTCCGCAGGAACGCCTGGATCTCGGCGGTTCCGGGCGTGTAGCCGTCCGATGCGTCCACAACCAAGGTCGGGACGTCGAGGCTGATGGCCTTGAACTGCTCGGGGTCATAGGCGCCGGCTTCGATGTCGGCGAGCAGGGCCTCATCGCCGTGGGCCGCCCGGTGGCTGTCGGTGCGGGTGCGCTCGGCGATGCGTTCCGTGATGGTCGAGGTGGGCGTGGTGCACCGGATGATGCGGAGGTCGGCGATGTCCAGGAGGGGCTCCAGGCCTGGTCGCCAGAGCCGGTCCTGGAAGGCCGCCTCCGCGACGAGGGTGACCCCTGCCTGAAGGAGGACGGTGATGGTCTTGAAGAAGACGTCCAGGGTGGGGATGTTGAGGGGGTCGTCGCCGGCGGTCTGGTGATTTGGGTTGCTCATGACCATGCCCTGTTTGATCTCGTCGCGGATGACCGCGGGGCAGCCCAGCTGCAGTGCGAGGGCGCGGGCGAGCGTGGTCTTCCCTGTGGCGGGAGGGCCGCTGACTACGACGAGGGTCGGGCGGTATTGCATGGGCGGCACTCGGATGCAGGCAATCACGAATGGTCAGGACGGAGATCAGGGGCACCTGGCTGCCGGTGGAGCTGGAACGCGATGAACCCGGTCGGTGGGCCAGTTTCTCGTAATCGGTCGAGTGATGGCGGGTCATCGAGTGGGCGGGTCGGTGTTCGATGAGGCGGTCGACAGCAAGGCCCGCGGCGGCGAAGTCGTCGAACCATGCCTGGAGGGGCTGGCGCCCAGCAGCGCCAGCAGCGTTGGGTCATGTCGGCGTACCAGCATTCCTCGACGTGGCGGGCCTCGAAGTAACTGCCGCCATCTGCGAGCCAGTCCGCGGTGGGTGGCTGGTGGAGATGACGATCCTTCCTCCGCGCCGTGGAACGCGTACGAGCTCGGTCAGGGCCCGGACGCGGTCGTGAGCGCCACCCGCACCAGGTGTGCCCTCCCTGGCCGTGCACGTCGGCCCCGACTACCGGTGGACCCGCGGCGTTGCCAGGGCGACAGCCAATCTCGGCCCCCGCCGCGAGTACGCCTTCGAGCTTCAGGTCCGTGAGGACGGCGGACTGCGGCTCTGCACCAGCGTCTTCTCGACGTCCCCAAGACTGGCGCCGAGCAGGAGATCTTCGTGGCGGCCGCCAGGGTCAAGACCCGTCGCCTCATCCCACTGATCGAGGCAACCGGGCCGTCGCCGACGGCGCCACCCGTCTCAAGGGACGCCGCGCCTACGTGATGAACAGCGGCTTCGGCTTCGGCCCCACCCCCGCTACGACCTGGAGCCGGTCCACGTGCCTCGCGGTCCACATGCCCGGCTCCCCCCGGCCTTCGCCCGGACCCCCGGAGGGGACCTCGGAGGAAGGGCGGGTCAGGGGACGAGCACGAGGCCTGTCACGGCCGTCGCGCACGCCGTGAAGCCCGCGATCATCATCCACACGGCGTGGCGGACGTACCTCTCGCGGTCCCCGCGCTCCTTGCGCACCGCGGCCATCGTGCCCACGTGGACCTTCGTCGCCACGCGCGGCAGTCGCACCAGCGAGTACGTCTCGCCCACGATGTGCAGGGGGTTGGGGCCGACGCCCATGGTGTGCCGGGCCTGTGAGCCGCCCGCCGTCGGGTACTCGTAGTAGGCGCGCAGGGTGTCGGTGCGGACCAGTGGCTCCAGCGCGACCAGGACCGCAGGGACCTCGACGCCCGTGTTCTCCAGTTCCCTCATCTGACTGAGCGTGCTCCTCTCGCCGTTGAAGCACATCAGGCCGAAGAGGAGCAGGCCGCCGCCCGCCAGGAGGAACGCGCTGAGTACCAGGATGACCATGTCCACAGCGGTGACCGTACGTCTTCGGGGTACCTTCGGGGAACCCCCACCGCTTACGATCGCGCCCATGTCGATCATCTCGTCCATACCCGTCCTCCTGGGTGACGGCGCCGAACTCCGCGCCGACAGCGGCGGACTGCTCCTGCTCCGCACCCACGAGGAGGTGCGCATCCCCCTCGCCGCCGTCGCACGCGTGCACGCGAACGGGCGGGTGGTGGCCGTGGAACTGACGGCCCCGACCGGGACCGAGCCGAACCTGTACCGGATCGAGGGCGTGAGCCGGGCCTCGGCCACCGTTTTCGAGGAGGCGGTCAACGGCTCGCTGCCCGAACGCCCCGCCGACGAGGGCCTGGTGGACGGCTCCACGCTCGTGACGGTCACGCCCCGGGGCGACGCGGACGCCGACCGGGAGGCAGACGGCGAGGAGGACGCGGAGCCGCTGCAGCCTGCCGAGTTCGTCATCCGCTGCACGATGGCCGCCGTCGGCCTCGGACTCGTCGCCCTCGCCGCGGGCGTGGTGATCGCCGGAGATCACGTGAGCCGCGCGCTCGCCGTGCTGCTGCTCGGCTCCACCGGCCTGGCGATCGGCCGGTTGGCGGTCCGCACGGTCGCGATCCTGTGGAACGAGTGGTACCTGCCCCGTCACGGCATCACGATCGAGGCGCAGCCCGTCCTCATCCACGGTCGTGTCGCCTACGGCTACACCGACACCGAGGGCAGGCTCCGCTCCGCCCCCACCCCCAGCGGCGTACGCGGCGAGACGTACAACGTCGCCTACCACCCCAGGCACCCCGCGCGCGTGGCCGTGTGCAAGAGCCTGGGCGCCGTATTCAAGTGGCTGCCCCTGCCGTTGATCCTCGTGAGCATCACCATCCTCATCGGCTGGGGCACTCTCGCCCTCGCTCTCCCCGCCTTCCGCTGAAGCGCCCAGGAGCAAACACCGGCCTCATCCACCCCGCCTCAGGCGTCGCCGGCGCCGGCCTCGCAGCTGTGGCCGTGCGCCCCGGCGCCTCGAAAGTTCCCGAACAGCAGGCGGACGGCGACGAGCCAGGCCCCGACGATGGCCCAGACCTTGCTACGGGCTCGTGCCTGACGTGGCACGCCTTCCCCTCCGATGCCCCAGGGCACCCGCACGCCACCGATAAGCACTGACAGAACATCACCCGGCAGAAGTCGACCAAGGCCGTCGTGGAGGTGCCGGGGGTCAGTCAGCGATCGGTGGATCGGTACCGCAAGGGCGACCGGAAGACGCTGCCGAGGTCGATCGTCGCATTGACACGGCCGGTCGCGTGAGTCGAGCGGAATATAGCGGTGGAAGATGGTGAAAATGGTGCAGTGATCGGGTCCTTCCTGCCGTGCAGCGGCACCGGAGGAGTCCCTGGAAGGTGAGGTGGCCGCGGTGGCGGAGTCTTCGTCCGATACCCAGGGCGATGCAGGGTCCGTCGAGGCCGGCGGCTACCGGCAGGAGCTGAAACGCACCCTCGGCCCCTTTCAGGTGTTCGCGATCTCGTTCGCGTTCATCTCGGTGGCGGTCGGCATCTTCGCGACCTACGACGAAGTACTGCTGGCCGCCGGGCCTGTCGGCATCTGGCTGTGGATCGTCGCGGCCGTGGGGCAGACCCTGGTGGCGCTGGTGGTAGCGCAGTTCGCGGCCCGCATCCCGCTCAGCGGCTCCTCCTATCAATGGGCCTCACGGCTGGCCACCCCGAAGATCGGCTGGTGGTTCGGCTGGCTGACCTTCTGTTACCTGGCGATCGGCGTGGTGGCGATCGACAACGCGCTGGCGAGCCAGGCGTTCATGCCGCTCGTCGGTATCGAGCCGGACGAGGACACCGCACGCCTGATCACGCTCGTGGTACTGCTCGTCCAAACCGTGCTGGCCGTGGCCTCCACGCGCCTCGTCAGCCTGATCAACACGGTCGCCGTGGGGCTCGAACTGGCGCTCGTCGTGGTGGTGGCGGTCGCCCTCGTCATCGCCGTCGCGGTCACGGGCAACGGCTCGGCCGGCAACCTCACCTCGCGCGGTGTCGTCGAGAACGCCCCCGACTACTTCGCGGTCGGCGGTGGATTGATGCTGGCGATGATCATGGGACTCGCCACACTCGTCGGCTTCGACTCGGCCGCGAACCTGGCCGAGGAAGCCAAGGACCCGTTCCGCACCATTCCACGCGCGATCGTGGGGTCGGTCGTGGCGGCCAGCGTCCTGGGCATGCTGTTCCTGATCACGCTCACCATCGCGATCGACGACATTCCCCGCATCAGCCACACCGGCTCCCCGGTCGCGGCGATCATGCGCGACCAGCTCGGTCCGGCGATGGAAAGGACGCTGCTGGTCGCGATCACCATCGCGTTCTTCGGCGCCGGGGTCGTGGCGATGGTCGCGTGCTCACGGATCGTCTTCGCGATGTCGCGCGACGCGCGCTTCCCCGCCCACCGTCTGATGCGGCGCGTGAATCCCCGCACGAGGACGCCGATCCCGGCGACCGTACTGGTCTTCGCCCTGGGCGTCGTCCTGATGGTCGCGCTGCCCGGCGCCGCGCTGCTGGAGCTGATCACAGCCTCGACCATCCTCCCCGCCCTCACCTACGGCTCGACGATCGTGCTCTACCTGGCAGTACGCGGACGCCTCAGCCGCAAGAAGGGCGCCTTCGACCTCGGACGCTTCGAACTGCCGGTCGCAATCTGCGCCCTGGTATGGACGCTCGTCGCCCTGTTCGTGCTGGTCGCTCCGGGAGAGGCACTGGTCTCCGTCGTGATCGTGGCGGGCCTCCTGATCCTGGGCGGCCTGTTCTTCGCCGCCATGCTCACGTTCGACCGCCGAGCACTGGAGACGGAGCCGGGCGAAGTGGACTCTTTCATCGGCTGATGAGGCAGCGCTCCTCTGTCCAGAAGGGACCTCCCCCTGACGAGGCGGAGAGATTGCAGTCAACAGGTCACCGGACACGGGGGCCGGTCTGGTGGGCGCCCGGGTGACGGGACGACTTCCGGGCGGGGTTTGGTGGTGGTCCGCCCGCTCATGCTGCCTGCCCGCCTCCCCTTCCGCCGGTGCGGGGGCGCGGGCGCGGGCGGCGCGCCGCAGCTCGACATCGCCGGCCCGCCAGGCGGCGGAGCCACCCGCGAGACGTCAGGCCGGGGTGCGCAGTCCCGCCAGGAGCCGGTCGAGTGCCTGCTCCGTGGCCTGCCGGTCTCCGCCTCGCGCGATCCATAGCGCAGCCTCGTTCATCGCCCCCGAGAGGAGCCGGGCCAGGGGTGTCACCGGCTGATCGGCGATGATCCCGGCTGTGGCGAGTGCCGTCAGGGCTTCTGCGAGGTGCCGGGCCGAGGACTCCTCGTCCAGGGCCCGCCACTCGTCCCAGCCCAGCACGGTCGGTGCGTCGACCAGCAGGATCTGCCGCACCGCCGGGTCGGTCCCCGCGGCCAGGAAGGCCCGGCAGCCGGCCCGGAGCTGCTCCCAGAGGTCCTCGTACTGCTCGGCTGCGGTCGCGACCCGCTCGCCCAGTTCCTGCTGGACCTCGGCGACGACGGCCCGGAAGAGCCCCGCTTTGCTGTCGAAGTGGTGGTAGGCGGCCCCCTTGGTCACCCCGGCGGCACGCGCCACCTCGGCCAGCACCACCTGGTGGTACCCGTCGGCGGCGAACCGGCGCCGCCCTTCGGCCAGCAGGGCCTGCCGCGTGGCCGCCCGCTGCTCCGCCCGGTTGACCGCCATCGTGCGCACCGCCCTTTCCGTTTCGCATACCAAGGGTATGCTAACGGTATGGTTCACATACCCCGGGTATGTGAAATGGAGCAGAAGGACCTCTGTCATGACGAACGAACTCACGACCATGCCCACGACCGAGCTCGGCGGCTTCTACCCGGTGCTCGCCACCCGGGACGTGGCAGCCTCCCGCGACTTCTACACCCGTCACCTCGGGTTCGAGGTGACCTTCGAGGCGGACTGGTACGTCAGTCTGCGCCGCCCCGACGCCCCGCAGTACGAGCTGGCGCTCCTCGACCCCGCCCACCCGACCGTCCCCGAGGGCCACCGGGTCGCGCTCCGGGGCGGCCTGCTGCTGAACTTCGAGGTGGACGACGTGGACTCCGAGCACCAGCGGCTCGTGGCGGAGGCGGGCCTTCCCGAGGTGCTGCCACTGCGTACGGAGGAGTTCGGCCAGCGCCACTTCATCATCGCCGCCCCCGACGGTGTCCTGATCGACGTCATCACCGTCGTCCCGCCCAGCGAGGAGTACGCCGCCCGGTACACCGACGCCCCCTTCCCCGTGTCGACCTGATCCGTCAGGTAGTGCGGTCAACGGACCACGGGGCGCGGTGGCCGGTCCGGCCTACCTCCGCATCGCGGAAGAGCTCGAGGCGCACCAAGTGCTGGACATCGGATGCGACACAGAGGTGTTCGCCCTCCTCCTCTCCAACCGCGGGGTCGACGTCGTCGGCATCGATCCCGCCCCGTTCGTATTCCTCGCACGACGCCCCTGATCCCCAGTGATCCACGCCGCTCAAGGTTCGATGGCGCAGGACGCAACGGCACTGATTGTTGGGGTCGTCGGAGTGTCGGCCTGTGCGCGGACGGGCAGAGTTGCCGACGGGATCCGGCTGGTCCGGCGGTGGGGGACGTGGGGGAGGGTGGGGTGCTGAGTGGAGTGGGACTGGTGGACGGTGGATTTCGGGGACGCGCACGCGGGTGCTGTGGGTGTGCTCGTCGGCGGCCGTGAGCCGGGTGCGGTGTACTTCGATGTCGGGAGCGGTTCGGACGTGCCGTCGACCGTGCACTGGTCGGCCTACGACGGCCGAGCGCGTCGTCCGCGCGCGGAGGCCTTGCGGGCGGTGTGCGCGTGCGGATGGCGCAGCGCCGCTCAGTACCGCCTGGACTGGGACACGATCGGCGACCGCCCCCTGTACGAGGCGGACATCGACCTCACCGGACCGCTCGCGGACTGGACCGCGCACCTGTCCGTTGTCCGCGATGCGGCCGTTTCGCTGCCCGGGCCGCTGGCCGCGCTCCTGGTCGAGATGGCCGGGCTGCTGGCCGACACGGCTGCGGACGCTCCGTTGGCCGCGCTGCGCGCCGCAGGTGTGCTGGAGCGGGTGGCCGCCCGGGTGGGCCGGGAGGCCGCCGGCGCGCTGTGCGACGGCGGTACGTCCGCCGAAGCGGTGGCCACCGCGCTCGGGACCACCCGTTCCAAGGCCCTGGTCCTGCTCCTGACCGCGCAGGACCGGTAACGGCGAGCACCACAGCGGCGTTCCAGGAGTGAGCCGGACGACTTCGGCCGTGAGGGCTGAACCCCTCCTCCCCCCACCGCTACGGCGGCTACCGCGGCGGTAGGACCTGCTCGGAGGAGCCCGGGAGCGCTCAACCCGCCGACCATGGACCCGTCCCGCCGTACGCGCCCGCGCCGGGCGCCGCCGACCGGGCCGATCGCAGCCCTCAAGGCCACTGCGGCACAGTGCCGGTTTCCGGTGCTCAGTGACGGTAGGCGGTCGTCGCGGTCTCGATGAAGGATCGGATCAACGGGTTGGTGTCGCCCTCGTTCCATGCCGCTACCACTCGGCTCGGAGGCATGTCGGTCAGCGGCACGACGGTCAGCTCCGTGGACAGGTCGTGTCCGAGCGGGGCCAGGCCGACCGTGCCGTTCCACAGCACCGCCTGCAGACATTCCTGGACGGCGCGCACCACGGGGCCCTCGCGCGGGGTACCGCCGTTCCAGTACGACTGCCAGACGGGGTCGGTGCCCTGCGGGAACTGGAACCAGCTGCGGTCGCTCAGCTCGGCCAGCCGCAGCCGGTCGCGACGGGCCAGCGGATCGTCGGCACGCAGGACCACGCCGACCGGATCGGCCCGCAGCGCCCGCACCGTCAGGGCGGTCTCGTCGAACGGCGCCCGGGTCAGGGCGACGTCGACCAGTCCGGCGCGCAACCCGCACGTCGGGTCGGTCAGATCGGTCTCGCGGATGCGGATGTCGATGCCGGGGTGGTTTCGGCGGTAGGCGGCGGCCAGCCTGGACACTCCCGGGTCGGTGCCGTCGCCCAGGATGCCGATGGTGATGGTCGCGGCGCCGGCCGCCGCGCTCACGCGTACCCGGACGCGGTCGGCATGGCCGAGCAGGGCCCGCGCCTCGTCGAGCAGCACCGTGCCCACCGGGGTGAGCGTGACGCCGGCGGGCGAGCGGGCGAAGAGCAGGGCCCCGACCTCGGCTTCCAACTGCTTGATCGCCCGGCTCAGTGGCGGCTGGCTCATGTGCAGTCGGGTGGCGGCCCGGCCGAAGTGGAGTTCCTCGGCGACCGCGACGAAATAGCGCAACATGCGTAGCTCCACGCTGCAACGATACCCACCGGGTATCGGCGCCGTGCAACGGGTCTTGGACACTGAAGCAGCGCGGGCGGTGCACTGGTGAGCATGACCGAAGAAGCACGAACCAGCGAGCAGATGACCGTACCCGCCCTGTCGGTGGTGGGTCCCGGCGAGGGCGAGACGATCGTTCTGGGCACCACGCGCATGCGCGTCCTGGAGGACGGCAGCCACACCGGTCACCGCCTCGCGATCACCGAGTCCGTCCTCGCCCCGCACACCCAGGGACCGCCTCAGCACCGCCACGGGCTGCACGACGAGGGCTTCTACGTCCTCTCCGGCACCGTCCGGTTCACCGTGGGGGACGAGGAGCACGAGGCCACCACGGGCACTCTCGTGATGGTTCCGCCCGGCACCCCTCACACCTTCGCCAACCCGACCGACCGGCCCGCCGTCCTGCTCAGCACCTTCACCCCCGACCTGTACCTGCAGTACTTCCGAGACCTCCAGGAGGGGCTCGCCGACGGCCGGCCGCTGACACCGCAGGCCAACATCGACGCGATGAGCCACTACGCGACCGAGCCCGCCACCGACCACGACTGAAGCGTGCGGCAGGGCACGGCCCGGCCACCCCTGCTTCAGCAGGCAAGGCGGCGGCACCGGTGCGTTGGGGCTTCCGGGTCCCTCGAACGGCGGACCCGGCCTCCTGCAGGGGCTCTTCCGGCACACAACGCAATCGACGGGTCCCCCCGAACGGGCGGCCCATGAACGGGAACCATGAACATCGCCTATTGGACCGTCGCGGGACTGCTCGCGCTCTTCTACTTCTACGCAGGCACACTGAAGGTGATCCGCAGCCGCGATCAGCTCCGACCGATGATGGCCTGGGTCGACCGCATACCCCTGCCCGCCCTCAGGGCGCTTGGGGCGGTCGAAATACTTGGCGCGGCCGGCCTGCTACTGCCACCGCTGACCGGCATCGCTCCGTCGCTGGCGCCGGCTGCGGCCATCGGCTTCGCACTCCTGCAAATCGGCGCGATCGCCGTCCACCTGAGCGGCCGGGACAGCCGGATCGCACTCAACGCCGGTCTCACCGTAACCGCGGTCGTGACCGTCTGGCTGGCCGTCCGGCTGTGAACAAGCACACTCTCCGGCCGGGGAGTACGACTGCAGGGTGGCCTGTTGCTGACGGTGCGGTGGACGATGCGGAGCGGGCATTCAGGGTGTGGTTCTGGTGTCGTCGAGCCGTTTCACGCGCGCCACGTTCTCCCGGTCCTCGGCGTCCGCGCTCGCCTCGGCGGCGAACCAGGCGTCGAGGATCTCCTTGAGCAGTGGTTCCGAGGTCAGGCGCAGGCTGAGCGCGAGCACGTTGGCGTCATTCCAGCGGCGCGCACCGTCCGCCGTGTAGGCGTCCGTGCACAGAGCCGCGCGTACGCCGGGAAGCTTGTTCGCGGCGATCGACGCGCCCGTACCGGTCCAGCAGCACACGACGGCCTGGTCGGCGTTCCCGACGGCGACCTCGCGGGCCGCCGCCTCCGAGCAGGCTGCCCACTGGGGATCGTCACCCGGGCTCAGCGCCCCGTACGTCACCACGTCGTGTCCGCGGTCGCGCAGTTGCCCGAGGAGCGCGCGAGCCACGGGTTCGTCCATGTCCGAGGAAACGGAGATCCGCATACTCCGAGACTAACCGGCCATGGAACAGACGATCGCCGCGAGTCGAGGAAATGAGCACCGGCGTTGCCGCGGTTTACCGGGCGACCTCAACCGGCTGAACGAGCTCGTCGAGCAGGCTCATACCCCGGTCGACGGTCCATCCCTGCGCAGGGATGCCGGAATGCGAGGATGGTGACCGAGGCGACGCATCGACCCGCAGACGGAGCCCCGTATTGCCGCCCCTTCGACCGCACATCAGGAACTTCTAGCGCGGCGTCTGGCGCGCCACGCGGTAGCGGAGGTGGACGAATTTCGAGCTGAAGGTGCGGGTCTCGACGAGTTGGAGATCCACGCGGCGCTCGTTGCGGGGGAAGAACGGGATGCCGCCGCCGACGAGTACCGGGTGGACCACGGCCTGGTACTCGTCGATCAGGTCCGATGCGGCCGCTTCGGCGGCGAGGGTCGCGCCGCCGATCGCGATGTCGCCCTCCCCGGGCTCGGCCCGCAACCGCTCGATCTCCTCAGCCAGGCCGCCGGAGGCCAGGCGGGCATGGCCCTGCACCGTCGACAGCGTCGTGGAGAACACCACCTTCGGGAGCGGATTCCAGAGCGCGGCCCATTCCAGCTCGGGGGCGCCGAGCGAGGGATCCTGGTCGGCGGTCTCCCAGTACAGCATCGTCTCGTAGAGTCGTCGTCCCATCAGGTGGACGCCGATCTTTCGGGTCTCGTCGATCCAGAAGCGGAAGACGTCCTCGTCGGGCTCCGTCCAGTCGAAGCTGCCGTCCGGCCCGACGATGTAGCCGTCAAGGGAGACACCCATCGAGTAGGTCACGTTGCGCATCAGAAGTCCTCCTCGGAGACAGGTCCGACACTACGACCGCCACCGCCGCAGGACTCGTCCCGGCTCGCGGGACGGCCTCATCAGATCTACCCGCCCCAGGGCCTTCAATCCGAGGACCGCAGCCCTGCGGCGGCCGAAGCCGGTGCTGTTGTGCGTCCGCGGGCACCAGCTCTCCCGCCCCACGCATTCGGGCGACGCGCCCACTCCGCGGCCCAGCGCGCCCACGCGGACCGCCTGCGCGCCTCGGCCGAGGCCCTCACCCGGCAGGGCCCGGAAGCGGGCGTCCAGGTCTCGCGCCGGAGGCATCTTCCGCTCTCAGCGCCAGGAGGGATGCCCCTCGGCGCCGGCGCCGGCGGTGAGCGTACGCTCGCCGGTCTTGTCCGCGCGCACGGCCCAGATCACGGGCTTCTCGTACGGGCCGCGGACGAAGGCCACCCACGTGCCGTCGACGGACCAGGCGGGGTCCATCTCGTGGGCGTCGGTGGCGACCAGTTCACGATCGTCACTGCCGTCGGCATCCACGAGGCGGATGTCGCCCTGAGTGCCCGTGCCGTACGTCCCCGCCGTGTAGGCGAAGGTGGAGCCGTCGGGTGACCACACCGGGTCGAGTGCCGGATGGGGCAGCCGGGTCACCTGCTGTGGGGCGCGGCTCGGGGCGGCGGGGTCGACCAGGTGGATCTGCCAGTTCTCGGGCGCCGTCTGCAGACAGACCGCGATGCTCTTGCCGTCCGGCGACCATGCGGGATCCTCGACCTGGCCCCCGCCCGAGGTGAGCTGGCGAGCCGTGCCGTCGGCGACGCCGACCACGAACAGCTGCTGGACACCGTCCTTCTTGCGGAGCACGGCGAGCTGGCTGCCGTCCGGCGACCAGGACACCCTGCCGCCGGCGATGGAGGTGATGCGCCGGGCGTTCGAACCGTCGGCATTGGCGGTCCAGACGGCCGTGCCCTCGGGTGTGCTGCGGGTGAACGCGAACGACCTGCGGTCGGGGGACCACTGGGGCAGGGTGTCGCATGCGCCCGCGTCCCCTGCGATGAGCCCCACGGGCTTCTCTGTCGCGGCGTCCCGGCGGGCGATGACGCTGTGGCACGCCCCGGGCCAGCCCGGGGCGGTGTCCTGTCGGATCAGCACGGGATCGGCCGGGAACGGGGCAGGGCCGGGGGCAGGGGCGGATCCGGTGGGCGTGGCGGCGCCGGGCTTGGAAGTGTCCTTGGCGGAGTCGGTCCAGGGCTGCCACACGTACAAGCCGACGACCGCGAGAGACGACACGAGCACTGCCGCCGCCACCGCCACCACCGCGCGGCGTCGCCGGGGCTTCTCCGTAACCGCCTGCGGCACCTGCACGGGGGCGGCGGCGGGGGCGGGGGTGAGCCGCGCCGCGGGTCCCGTCACGGTGCGCGGCTGTTCCGTACGGGGCTCCGCGACGACGGGCGGGGCGGCGTCCGGTACCGCGAGGTCCTGCGCGGTGTCCGACGGGCCGTCCGGCACGGTGGGACGCACCGCCGGTTCCGGCGGCGGGAGCAGCTGCGTTGCCGCCTCCGGCAGCCAGGAGCCACCGTCCGGGTGGCGGACGGTGAGAGTGGCGAGGAAGGCGGCCGGGGTGGGCCGCGCCGCCGGGTCCTTGGCCAGGCAGGCGCCGATGGCTTCGCGGAGTTCACCGGGCACCGCGGTCAGGTCCGGCTCCTCGTAGACCACCTTGAAGTGCCTGGCCGCAGAGGGTCCGTCGCCGAAGGGGGCGCCGCCCGCCGCCTGGGTGAGCACCACCCCCAGAGCGAACATGTCGACCGCAGGGGTGACCGCGCCACCACCGGTGAGCTGCTCGGGTGCCAGGAATCCAGGCGTGCCGACCTGCAGCCCGGTCTGTGTCAGGGCCGTTCCGTCCAGGGCGCGCGCGATGCCGAAGTCGATGACGCGCGGCCCGTCCTCCGCGACGATGATGTTCGCGGGCTTGAGATCGCGGTGGATGACCCCCGCTCGGTGGATCGCCTCGAGTGCCTCGGCCAGGCCGGCCGCCAGGACGGTGAGCGTGTCCAGAGGCAGCGATCCGACGCGCGCGAGTACCGCCTGCAGGGTGGGACCGGGCACGAAGGCCGTCACCAGCCAGGCCGGCTCCCCGTCCGG
The DNA here is from genome assembly GCF_053610205.1 of Streptomyces sp. NPDC054932. NCBI lineage: Bacteria > Bacillati > Actinomycetota > Actinomycetes > Kitasatosporales > Streptomycetaceae > Streptomyces > Streptomyces sp. NPDC054932. The sequence goes on from NZ_JBSGXU010000082.1 coordinate 22,590, forward strand.
ATCGGCGTCGACGACCGGCGCGGTGTGGAAGCCGCCGACCCGCCGCGCGGCCGCGACCTCGTCGGCGAACCTGCGCTTGAACCCGGGCTCGGTGCTCAACTCGGGACGTACGACCTTGACGGCGACCGCACGGCCGGACTGGGAACGGCCCAGGTAGACCACGCCCATGCCCCCCTGGCCGAGCCGTCCCACCAGCCGGTAGCGGCCCTCGCCGAGCGAGGTGGGATCGCCCGTTTCGAGCGGCTTCATATGTCCCCCGTTTCACACCTTGCGCAATGAACAGCCTCTCCCTACCCGTCGCGCCGTCCACCAGTCAAGCGAGGCCCATGCGGGGACCCGATACGGGTGCTTTTGGCAACCAGCGCTCCTGGGCCCGTACCCGGCCGACCGCACTGCGTCCGGGGCCGGGGCGGAGCCGTCTCGTACCCGCCCGGCGAGCCGCCGAGTGACCTCAGGGCCCGGGGCTGCGGATCAAGGGCCGCGTCCGCCCGTCCTCCGCCCGACTCTTGCCTGATCTATCGAGATTCGATAGATTCCCATCGTAAGTCGATGTAAGGATGGGTCATGGGAAAGCTGACAGTGGGTGCGCTGCGGGCCGTGCTCGTGGTGGTGCTCGCCGGCACCGTGTTCGTGCAGGCGTTGATGGTGTGGGCGTTGGCCACCGACCCGGAGGATGGGTCGCTCCCGCTGACCCCGCTGCGCGTGATCACGATCCTGGGCATGGTGTCGGCGCAGGTCGCCCTGGTCTGCGTATGGCGGCTGGTGACGATGGTGCGACGTGGAACCGTGTTCTCCCACGCCGCCTTCCGGTACGTGGACGGTGTGATCGGCGCGATCGTGGCGGCTGCCCTCCTGTGGTTCGCGGTCACGGCCGTCAACGCGCCGGGCCAGCGGGACGACCCGGGCGTCACCGTCATCATGGGCGGGGTCGGCCTGGCCATCCTCGGGGTCGCGCTCATCGTCCTCGTGCTGCGGATGCTGCTCAGCCAGGCCGTCGCGCGCGACGTCGAGGCGTCGCAGATGCGGGCCGAGTTGGACGAGGTGATCTGATGCCGATCGCCGTCGACATCGACGTGATGCTGGCCAGGCGGAAGATGTCCGTGGGCGAGCTCGCGGACCGCGTAGGGATCACTCCCGCCAACCTGGCCGTGCTCAAGAACGGCCGCGCCAAGGCGGTGCGCTTCGCGACGCTCGCCGCGCTCTGCGAGGTGCTCGAGTGCCAGCCGGGCGACCTGCTGCGATGGGAGACCGAGGACGCCGCCGGCGAATGACGCGCCCCAGGGCGGACGTGACAACGCCTGGCACCACCGGCCCGTGACGCGGGCAGGGTCCAAGGGACGAGACCGGCCAACGATCGGATGATCGGTAAGAAGCGGCCCGGACGGGGGACGTGCCTGCGCCGGCTCGCTCCGGTCTCGTCCGCTATGCGGAAGCCTGCGATGCCCGGGCCCGCCCTTGGGCGGGCCCGGAGGAGTCAGGACATCCTTCGGCCGTTGCGCAGCTCCAGCCGCTCCCCGGGGAAGCGCAGGCGGAAGCCGCGGTCGTGCGAGACCGCGACCACTGCTCCCGGATACGCCGCGAGCGCCGCCTCCAGGTCCTCGGCCAGGTCGAGCGCGATGTGGTTCGTCGGCTCGTCGAGTACGAGAAGGTCGGCGGGTCGGGTCACCAGGGTGGCGATCTGCAGCCGTCGCTGCTGTCCCGCCGACAGCGCTGCGACCGGAACCTCCAGGTCCTCCTCGCGGAACAGCCCCAGCGCCAACAGTTGCTCGGCGTACTCCTCCGGCAGCCCGGGCCGCCCGGCCGCGAAAGCCGCGAGCAGCGGGAGCCGGGTGGAGCGCGCGGGCAGTTCCTGCGCCAGGTACCCGATGTGGGCGGGCCGGCGTACCGCTCCCGTGTCCGGTTCGAGGTCGCCCGCCACGACGCGCAGCAGCGTCGTCTTGCCGGCCCCGTTCTCACCTGTGACCAGCAGCCGCTGTCCTGGTGCGATGACCAGCGGGCCGTCGAGCCGCAGCCGTTCTGCGACCGTCACCCCGTCGAGTCGGGCGAGCGGTGCGTCGGCGTGTTGCCCGGCGCTCGCCGTCGGCGGGGCCACCGTGAACCGCAGGGGCTCGGGAGGCGCCGCGACTGGGTTGCCCCGCAGGCGGGCGAGCCGATCCCGGACCGTCCGTACCTGCCCTCCGAGCTTCGCCTCGTGCGAGCGGCGGTGCTTGCCGAAGCCCTGCCGGGGATCCTTGCCGGTGGTGGACAGCCGTTTCCCCGCGGCCTCGAGCAGCTCCTCGGTGCGGGCCAGCTCCTGGAGCCAGTCCGCGTACTCCTGTTCCGCGCGGCGCCGGGCGGCGGCTTTGGCGGCGCGGTAGCCCGGCCAGCCGTCGCCGTAGCGGTGCACCGTGCGCGCACCGCGGTCGACCTCCAGGATCGTGGTGGCGATGCGCTCCAGGAAGCCGCGGTCGTGGGTCACCGCGACGACGGTGCCCCGATGTGCGCGCAGATACTCCTCGAGCCAGCGCACACCCGCGGCATCGAGGTGGTTCGTCGGTTCGTCGAGGAGGAGCAGCTCGGGGGCGGCGGCCAGCACGCAGGCGAGCGCGAGCCGTGACTGCTCGCCCCCGGAGAGCGATCCCAGGAGGCGGTCGCGGGTGATCCCGGCGAGCCCCAGGCCGCGCAGGGCAGCGTCGACGCGAGCGTCCGCCTCGTATCCGCCGCGTTCCTCGTACGTGATCAGCAGCTCGCCGTAGGCGTCGAGCTCGTCCTGCGGAGCGCCGGCGAGACGCTGCTCCGCCGCACGCAGCCGGCGTTCCATGTCGCGCAGTTCGGTGAGGGCGAGGTCGACGGCGTCCTGCACGGTGCGGTCCGGGTCGAGGTCGAGGGTCTGGGCGAGATGGCCTTTACCGCCGGGGAAGCTGACGGTGGTCTGTCCGGAGTCCGGTACCTCGGCTCCGGCGAGCAGCCGCAGCAGAGTGGACTTCCCGGAGCCGTTCTCACCGATGACCGCGGCCTTCTCGCCCGGCCGGACGGTGAAGGAGACCTGGTCGAGGACGGTCCGGGTGCCGTAGGACTTCGTGACGTCCTTGACGGACAGCTGCGCGACGGCAGCGGGCACGGCGGTATGGGCGCGTTCGCGCATGTGGCTTTCCCTGGGATGCGAAGGGTCTACGGGCGGCAGAAGCGGCGGCGTGCGCCGTGCCCGGACTCAGGGGAAGTAGAAGAAGGCCATGCATCCATCATAGTGAGACGATGCGTATCGTCTCAACAGGATTGAGTGCCCTCCTTCCCTCCGCTTGGCCCGCGGGGCCTGCGCCCCGGCCCTCCCCGAGGAGAAGGACCTCGGGCGTCGCTGGTAGCCGCCAACACCCGCCCGGCGGGACGGCTCCCCAAGCCGCCGCGCGCCACCAGGCGGGACGACCGGGGCCGGAGCGCGGACTGCACTCCGGCCCCGGCATACCAGGAAGGGCGGCGGTGTACGCCACCAACGAAGGGAACCGGCGCGGACTGCATGGGGCACGCGCCGGCCCGGCTGAGGGGCACGCACCGCCCCGGTCGTCAGCAGTCGGCCGTTCGCCCGGCCCCCAGGGATCCTGTGCTTCGGCCGGGCGCCCGACATCATCCTCCCCTCAAGGGTCCGGCTCACAGGGGCGCAGGCCCCTGAGGGGGGACGTCTGGTTGCGTCAGAGGTTCACGCGGTCAGCTTGAACTTCTCGTTGGCTGCGTCGGGGGTGCAGTCGAAGAGGATGATCGGGGTGTTGTTGCCCCAATTGGGTCCGGCACCGGCGATGTTGAGGCACCGTCCGCTGGCGGGGTTGCGCAGCTGGCTGTCCGCGGTCCACTCGAACTTCTCGTTGGGAGCGCCGGGGGTGCAGTCGAAGAGGATGACCGGGGTGAGGTTCTCCCAGTTGGGACCGGCTCCCGAGATGTTGAGGCAGCGTCCGCTGGCGGGGTTGCGGATGAGCCCGTCCGCGGTCAGCTGGAACGCCTCGTTGTTGGCGCCGGGGGTGCAGTCGAAGAGGATGATCGGGGTGAGGTTCTCCCAGCTGGGCCCCGGTCCCTTGACGTTGAGGCAGCGTCCGCTGGCGGGGTTGCGCAGCTGGCCGACCGGATAGGGGATCTCGTTGTCCGCGACGACCTGGAACTTCTCGTTCTGGGCGTCGGAGGCACAGTCGAAGAGGATGATCGGGGTGAGGTTCTCCCAGCTGGGCCCCGCCCCCTTGACGTTGAGGCAGCGTCCGCTGGCGGGGTTGCGGATCTGGCCGTCCGCGGTCCACTCGAACTTCTCGTTGGCTGCGCCGGGGGTGCAGTCGAACAGGATGATCGGCGTGCCATTGGCCCAGTCGGGCCCTGAACCGGAGACGTTGAGGCAGCGCCCCGTGGCGGGGTTGCGGATGAGCCCGTCAGCGGTCAGCTGGAACTTCTCGTTGGCGGCGCCAAGAGTGCAGTCGAACAGGATGACCGGGGTGAGGTTGGCCCAGTCGGGTCCCGCCCCGGAGAGGTTGAGGCAGCGTCCACTGGCGGGGTTTCGGATCTCGAACGCGCGACCGGTCTGCTGACCGACCCAGTCGGCGAGGTCGCCGACGCGGGTTTCGTACGCTCCACTGCCCGTACCGCCTGCGGCAGCGTCGAGGCAGCCGTTCTGCCAGGAGCGGCTGCTGACGGCCACAAGGGCGAGCTTGCCGTTCTCGCTGAGCAGGGCCGGGGCACCGGCGTCGCCCTTGCAGAGCGTGGCGTCTGCCGGGGCCTTGGCGGCGATGTCGAAGCCCGTCGCGGCGGTCGTGCCGACGGTGTAGGTCGCCGAGTGCAGCTTGGAGGGGGTCCATTCGGTACGGGTGCGGCCATAACCGGCGAGCGTGAGCTCCTGGCCCGCCGTGGGCGCCGTGGCCGACAGCGTGACGGGCGTGATGTTCGACGCGGGAACTGCCAGGCGCGCCATCACGAGGTCGCGGTCCGTGTGGGGTACGAGCTCGACGATGTCGCTGGTGTGACCGCCACTGGTGGTCAGGTCGGCGCGGCCGAGGGTCAGGACCGTCTTGTTCTTCGGCGCGCCCGCAACCACGGTGTTGCTCTTGGCGGGGTCGTCGGCGAAGCAGCTCTTGGCGGTGACAACCCACAAGGGGTCGACCAGAGTCGCCGTGCAGGACCTTGTGTCACCCATCTTCAGTTTGCCCGTGAAGGCCAGCGGATTGGTTCCGGCCGGCGGCTGCGGGGCCGCAGCACTGGTTCCGGTGACGCGCAGTTCGAGCAGTGCGGACTTGGAACCGGTCGTGGTTCCCTCTCCCACGCCGACAGTGGTGTCTCTGGGGACGTTGAGGGTCTGGCTCTCGCCGTCGGTGGTGAGGCTGGCTCGCAGGTCCCGGCCGGAGGTCTCGATACGGAAGGTTTCGGGGACGGAGAGGGCCAGGAAGCCGGTGCCGCCGGGTGCGGAGAAGCAGATGCGGTTCAGGGGCAGCCGGATGGTACGGGCCCAGACGGCGATCTGGTGGGGTGCGTCGCAGGAGGAGTGCGTTATGCCACCGTCGCCGCTGACCAGTTTGGCCCCGGTCGCGGTGAGCACGGAATCGGCGCCCGGGTAGGAGCCTTCCTCGACCGCGTACGGCGCACCGGCGTTGGCCGCGGGTTCGGGGGCGGCGGTTGCGAGCGGGGTCGCGGTGCTGAGGACCGCGGCGGCCACGGTCAACGCCACGGGCAGCCGTCGTCGTATGCGTAAAGCCATGGAATCACTTTCGTATGAATGGAACCGCCCGCCCGAGCGGGCGGGGATGAATCGGGCTCCTGGCCCGGGGGAATCTCGGGCATCGGCTCCGAGTAACCCAGCGATCACGGAAACAGTAGTGGTCAGGATGCCCCGCAGGTAGCCTGCGGGCAAAGTGGAACATGGCTGACCAGCCGTCAGCCGCCTCTCCAAACAGACGTTATTTGGCCACCTGTTGATCAAGTGTGACTGACAATCGACTGCTTGGGATCAGACGTTGATCATCCTTGGCTAGGCTCGCCTTCGCTTCGAATCAGCGAAGCGGACTGAGCAGGAGGAAATTCATTGCGCTCTGACATACCGTTGGCCGCCCGGCTCGGAAGGAGGTTCGGCAGCGCCGGAGCGTTCAGCGTGAGGCTGCTTCCGCTGGCGTTGCTTGCCAGCCTTCTGTCGGCCGCACCGGCCGCGGCCGAGGACCCACCGCTCCACGCTCTGGGAACCACCAACCGGGGGAAGGTCGTCGAAGCCTGGAAGGCCGGCGGACCGGCCGTCAGGGCTGCGGCGGAGCGGGCCCTCATCTCCTCCTCGGACCAAAGTGTTCGCCAGTTCCTCGACACCGAGCGTGCCGCGGCAGAGTACATGGACGACAAGGACGCCGCGCTCCAGATCATCGCCCAGGCCGGACGGGGGCTGCGGGAGGCCGCGGAACGGGCCATTGCAGGGACCCCGCAGGAGCTCGACGCCTTCCTGAAGGACGGGTGGCGGGCACCGCTCGAGCAGGACCAAGTGGTGGAGGCCGCGAGGATCACGCACGCCGGTGGCCGCGGGGTCAAGGCCGCCGGTGACACGGCCCTCAACGGGTCGATCGAGGACGTGCAGGAGTTCCTGCGCCGGATCCAGTTCGAGCAGCGCGACACCGACGACCTCGTCCGGGTGACGCAGATCGAGAGCGCCGGCGGCCCCAACACCAAGCGGGCCGCGGCCATCGCGATGAACGGCACACCGGAAGACGTCCGCGACTTCCTGACATTCGGTCAGCACGTGGCCCGTGCCCAGGACCAGGAGACGGTCAGCGTCAGCCAGCTCGCTGACCAGGCCAAAGCGGCGGGCGAGCGAGCAGAGCAGGAAGCAGCTGCTTCCAAGGACGCCTGCGACCAGGCGCTCTCCGCGGCCCGACTCTCCAAGAAGGCCTCGATGCAGGCCGCCGAGGAGACGAAACGCGCGGTCAATGACGCCGCTCGCGCCGGTGACGCCGCACGCCGTGCGGCAGACGCCACCCGCCGTGCCGCCGACGCCGCGCAGGCATCGATCGCCGCTGCCCGTGCCGCCAACTCCGCGGCCCGCCTCGCGGCGTCCGCCGCCACCGACGCCGCCAACGCCGCCGCGGGCGCAGCCCGCGCCGCCACACGGGCGCTGAACGCCGCTGCCGCGCAGAAGGTCGACGAGGGCACCATCCACGACGCCCGCCTCGCTGCCGACAAGTCGGACATGGCCGCCACGTGGGCCGACCGGGCCGCCAAGGCGGCGGACGCCGTCGTGATGATGTCCGCAGCGGTGAGCGAGGTCACCGGCAACGTCAATGACGCGATCAACGCTTCGAGCGATGCCGACAAGGACGCGGCTCGGGCCGGCGCGGCATCCGGGCAATCGGCCGCGGCCGCAGCCGCCGCACGCCGCTACCTGGGGGAGGCCACCCGCTCCGCCAAGATCGCGTCGGCGCTCGCCGCCGAGGCGGCCAAGGCCGCACGTGACGCGCGCGACGCCGCGCGATCCTCCGCCACTCACGCGCGCAACGCGGCAGCGGCCGCGGAACAGGCGGCCGCCCACGCCGCCACCGGCGCTGCAGCCACCGAGCGAGCCCGGGTCCACTCCGAAGCGGCTCAGACTGCTGCGGACTCCGCCTCCCGCGCCGTGGATCAGGCCAAGTCGACCTACGACGTCGCCCGCAAGACCGAGACCGAGGAACTCGCAGCCCGCACCGCGGCCGGCCGGAACCAGGCCGACGACCTGACCGCCGCTCACCAAAGCGCCCAGGCCGAGGCCGCCACCGCGCAGGCGGACACGAAGAAGCTGTACGACGACTTCGTCACTCTGGCCGACCGGGCCGGCCGGCCAGGAGCAGAACTGTCGCAGGTGGTGGCCGACGGCCGCCGGATGGCCGTCGCGGCCATGAAACTCGGTGGTTCTTGGAGCCGCACCGCTGCGGAGTGGGCACTGGCAGGCAGCGACAAGGCCGTCGCCGAGTACGCCCGTACCGGCTGGCGCAGCGCCCAGTTCCAGGACGAGAGCGAGCAGGTACAGACCCTCGCCCTGAAGTCACCGTACGAGCCGGTCAAGACCGCTGCCAAGGAGGCGCTCAAGGGCAACGCCGACCAGGTGCACGCCTTCCTCGAAAGCGGCCAGCACCAGGCGGCGTTCACCGACTACCAGGTCGAGGTGACCCGGATCGGCCAGGCCGGTGACGCCGGGGTCAAGAAGGCCGCCGACATCGCGTTCAAGGCGGGCACCGCCAAGGCGCTGGTCGATTTCATCACCACCACCCAGTACGAGGCCAGGGAGACGGACGACCGCGTACTGGCGGCCAGACTCGCCCAGACCGGCGGACCCGAGGTGAAGGCCGCGGCCGAAGCCGCCATCCTGAGCCCACCCAGCGTCCTGCGCGCGTTCATCCAGACCGGCCAGTACCGGGCCCAGCGCACGGACCACCTGGCCGCGACCCACCTCAACCAGGTCCAGCAAATGATCTCCGAGGCCGCCGTGGTCGCGGACAGGGCGAAGCAGAATGCCGCCCTGGCGGCCCAGTCCTATGCCCTGGCGCGTGACGCGACCGTTGAGGCCCAGGGCTTTGCCGAGAGGGCGCGAAAGGACGCCGAGCGGGCCGCCGAGGCCGCGCGGCAGGCAAATGACTGGGCCACTCGAGCCGAACGGTCCGCAGCCCAGGCCGCCGCGTCCGCGAAGACCGCGGAGCAGGCCCGGCAGCGGGCCCTGGCCAGTGCCAACGATGCCACCCAGTCCGCGATGTCGGCCCGGGCGAGCGCGATCGCCGCCGCCGGGAGTGCCTCGCAGGCCTACGGCGCCGCGACCGCAGCGCGCGAGTCCGCGGAACGGTCGGGCAAGGACGCCGACGTTGTCATCAACGTCTTCAACGAGGCGCTCGAACAAGCCAAGCAGGAAGAGGCCCAGCGCCAGCGGATCCAGCGCTACATCGCGGCGCTGGACGAGCACATGTACCAGAGCCTGCCGCCGTTGGCGAAGGGCGCGGTCATCTTCGCCAGGCTGCCGCTTCAGGAGAAGCTGCGCATCGCGGTGGAACTTGCGCACCTGGGAGCCGACTTGTTCGGCGCGCTGCCGATCGTCGGTATCCCGGTCAGTCTGGCCAACTGCGGCACGTACGTCCTGGAAGCCAAGATCTTCGACGATTCGGGGAAGTACAAGGACGCTGCCTGGTCCTGCGCCCTGACCATTCCGATCGGTGGCTGGGCCGCGCTCGGCGCCAAGCTCGAGAAATGGGGCGGCAAGTCCGAGAAGCTCCGGGGCGCCCTGCAGAATCTCTGGAACAAGGTCGACAGCCTTCCACTGCCGACCTGCACGCCGAAGCGCCACAGCTTCCCGGCCGGCACGCCGGTCCTGATGGGCGACGGTTCGGCCCGCCCCATTCAGGACGTCCGGGTCGGCGACCAGGTGGTATCGACCAACCCGGATACCGGCGTCACGGGACCGCGTCGTGTCGAAGCCACCATCCACACTCCCGACGACCGCGACTTCACCGACGTCACCCTGGCCGACGGCTCCGGCCTGACATCCACTGATCACCACCCGTACTGGGTGGAGAACCGCAAGCGCTGGGTCGACGCGGTCGACCTGCGGGTCGGCGACGCCCTGCGCACCCCGGTCGGCACCGCGATCCAGGTCGGCAAGACCAGCCACTGGAAGGGCCTGCAGCCCGCCTACGACCTGACCGTCGACGACCTCCACACCTACTACGTCTCCACCGGCACCACCCAGGTCCTCGTCCACAACACCGACGGTCCTTGTCCTACCTGGGCAACGCAGATCATGGACGCTCTCGGAAAGTCGCCGCACGGCAGAGCGACCGGTGGACGAATTACCAATGACGAGGGCAAGAACCTGTTCCACGGCGCGGACGCCCCAGAGGAGTTCACCAATCCACTGTGGAGCGGTACGACGACCAACAAGGACCTCCTCGCCGACCTGGATGAATTCATCAAGATCAGCCCCGACTTCCCCAAGCTGAGGAACTGGAAGCCCTATTCCTACGAGCATGCCGAAACGAAGTTTGCGATGCTCATGCGCAATCATGGAATCGAGAATGCTTCCGTAACGATCAACAAGAACTACGTCTGCGACGCGGCCTCGCCCGGAATGGGATGCCTCCAAACGGTGGCTGCTATTCTGCCGAGAGGGTGGAAGATGAAGGTCTATTATCCCGGACCCGACTCGCCGAAAACGATAGTTGGCATTTCTGACGTGCCATTGAAGTGGAAGCCCTGATGCCCTGAAGCGGGCTCCGTGAACCGTGGTGCCGGGGGGGGCGCCCCGGGCCCCCCGGCGCACCGGCCCCCCCCACCCCCCCCCCCCCCCC
>NZ_JBSGXU010000083.1:0-32481 GCF_053610205.1 Streptomyces sp. NPDC054932
CACCCCACCCGGGGTGCCGGCCCTCCGGCGTCGGGGCGTACGGGACGTCAGTCGCCGACCTTCTTGGCCGCGCCGAAGGCGGCGAACCCGCCGATCCCGAGGAAGACGAAGGACATGAAGTCCGCGCTCTCCTTCCAGAGGTCATTCAGGCCGCCGACGCCGACCTCGCTGAGCACCTCGCCCACGCCGACGTTGCCGTAGTCGGCGATCGTGAGCGCGATGAAGAACACCTGGCCGAGGTAGACCGCGCCGACGGAGAGCAGGGCGGAGACCACGGGGAGGACCGGGTTGCGGCCGCCGACCTTGCCGGCGGCGAGGCCGACGAGGAGGCCGACGCCGATCGCGGCGTAGCCGATCTCGCGGTCGATGGCGTTCATGATGCCGCCGTAGGCGCCGGCCGCCACCAGGGCTCCGACGACGGCCGCGACGATGCCGAGGCCGATGTTGCCGGTGCGGGCCGGGGCCGGGGCGGGGGCCGGGGTGAAGGAGTCGGGCGTGGGCGGCGTGAAGTTCTGGCTCATGGAGAGATCCCCCCCAGGGATGCATGGGCACATGTGTCCAGGGGGACGTATGTGCGAGATAAGTGACGTCGCAGGCTAGCAGCCGTGACGGACATGCACAGGGGGGATTTCCCGGTCCTCAGAGGCGGTGTGCCGCGCCCGCCGGGCTGGCGCCTCGGGTGTCCAGCAGCAGCTGGGCCTTCACGGCGAGACCCTGCAGGTCATAGGTCCGGTGGTGCTGGAGCAGGATGGTCAGGTCGGCGTTCGCGGCGGCCTCGTACAGCGATTCGGCGCGGGGCACCGGCTGGTCCCTCACCCGCCAGCCCGTGATGTACGGATCGTGGTAGCTGATCAGCGCGCCCAGGTCGATCAGGCGGCTGGCGATCTCGCGGGCCGGGGACCCCTCCTGGTCGGCCAGGTCGGGCTTGTAGGTGACGCCGAGGAGCAGGACGCGGGCCCCGCGGGCGGATTTTCCGTGCTCGTTCAGCAGGGTGGCCGAGCGCTGGATGACGTACTGGGGCATCCGGTTGTTGATCTCCTGCGCCAGCCCGACCATGCGCAGGGGGTGGCCGGGGGTGCGCGTGGTGTGGGGGAGGTAGTTCGGGTCGAGGGGGACACCGTGGCCGCCGACCCCGGGGCCGGGGCGGAAGGCCTGGAATCCGTACGGCTTGGTCTCGGCGCAGCGGATGACGTCCCAGAGGTCGACGCCGAGGTCGTGGCAGAGCACCGCCATCTCGTTCATGAGGGCGATGTTGACGTGCCGGTAGTTCGTTTCGAGGAGCTGGACCGTCTCGGCCTCGCGCAGTCCGCGGGCGCGGACCACCTTCTCGGTGAGGCGGGCGTAGAAGGCGTGCGCGGACTCCGTGCAGGCGGGGGTGAGGCCGCCGATCACCTTGGGGGTGTTGGAGATGCCGTGCGTGCGGTTGCCCGGGTCGTGGCGGCTGGGGGAGTAGGCCAGGTGGAAGTCCCGGCCGGCCCGGAGCCCCGAGCCCGCTTCGAGGATCGGGCGCAGGTAGTCCTCGGTGACGCCCGGGTGGACGGCGGATTCGAGGATCACGGTGGTGTGCGGGCGCAGCCGGGCGGCGAGGGCGTGGCCGGCCTCGCCGACGGCGGAGAGGTCCAGTGCGCGATCGGCGCCGAGCTGGGTGGGGGCGCAGATGACGGCCGTGCGGACCCGGCCGAGCTCGGCGGGGTTGGTGGTCACCCGGAAGCCGGCCGCCGACATGCGGCGGATCTCGGCGGCGGTGAGGGTGGAGTCCGTGACCGGACCGCTGTCGTAGCCGACCGTCTCGATCCCGGCGGCGACGGCCGCCTGGGCGAGCGGGAGGCCGAGATGACCGAGTCCGATGACGGCGAGATCTGCGGGCATGGGGGTGCCGTCCCTTCCCTGACATGAGGGGGCTGCCGCGCAAGCCCTCCGGGGGACAGGGGGAGCTGGCGCAATGTCAGACTAGGCGTATATATGACAGATATGTCGCATTGCGGGGTGAACGCCACCGTTGTGTTGTCCACAGCCGGTGGCTGATGTGGGTGCGGGCGGTCAGAATCGTGGAACGGGGCATGTGAGCGGGATCTCATCCGCACCAACGGGAGGCAGCCGTGAGGACAGCGACACTGGGGCCGGTGCAGCGGGCCGAAGCCCTCAGCCGGATGGCCGAGCGGGAACTGGACGTGCTGGTCGTGGGCGCGGGCGTGGTCGGCGCGGGCACCGCGCTCGACGCCGTGACACGCGGCCTGTCGACCGGTCTGGTTGAGGCGCGGGACTGGGCCTCGGGCACCTCCAGCCGCTCCAGCAAGCTGATCCACGGAGGCCTGCGGTACCTGGAAATGCTCGACTTCGCCCTCGTGCGCGAGGCGCTGAAGGAGCGCGGCCTGCTGCTGGAGCGCCTCGCCCCGCACCTGGTGAAGCCGGTGCCGTTCCTGTACCCGCTGCAGCACAAGGGCTGGGAGCGGCTGTATGCGGGCTCGGGCGTCGCGCTGTACGACGCGATGTCCGTCTCCAGCGGCCACGGGCGGGGCCTGCCCGTGCACCGGCACCTGTCGCGCAAGCGCGCGCTGCGGGTCGCGCCGGCCCTGCGCAAGGACGCTCTGGTGGGCGCCCTGCAGTACTACGACGCCCAGATGGACGACGCGCGCTACGTCACGACGCTGGTGCGCACGGCCGCGGCGTACGGGGCGCACTGCGCCAATCGGGCGAGGGTCGTCGGCTTCCTGCGTGAGGGCGAGCGGGTGGTCGGCGCGCGGGTGCGGGACGTGGAGGCCGGGGGCGAGTACGAGATCCGCGCGAAGCAGGTCGTGAATGCCACGGGGGTGTGGACGGACGACACCCAGGCGCTGATCGGGGAGCGCGGCCAGTTCCACGTACGGGCCTCGAAGGGCATCCATCTGGTCGTACCGAAGGACCGGATCCATTCGAGCACCGGGCTGATCCTGCGGACCGAGAAGTCCGTGCTGTTCGTCATCCCGTGGGGCCGGCACTGGATCGTGGGGACCACGGACACCGACTGGGACCTGGACAAGGCGCACCCGGCGGCATCGAGCGCGGACATCGACTACCTGCTGGAGCACGTGAACTCGGTCCTGGCGGTGCCGCTCACGCGCGACGACGTCCAGGGCGTCTACGCGGGCCTGCGGCCGCTGCTGGCCGGGGAGTCGGACGCGACGAGCAAACTGTCGCGCGAGCACACGGTGGCGCACCCGGTGCCGGGGCTGGTGGTCGTTGCCGGGGGCAAGTACACGACGTACCGGGTCATGGCGAAGGACGCGGTCGACGAGGCCGTGCACGGGCTGGACCAGCGGGTCGCGGAATGCGTGACGGAGGACGTGCCGCTGGTGGGGGCGGAGGGATACCGGGCGCTGTGGAACGGGCGGGCGAGGATCGCGGCCCGGACGGGGCTTCATGTCGTGCGGGTGGAGCACCTGTTGAACCGCTTCGGGTCACTGACGGAGGAGCTGGTGGACCTGATGGCCGCCGACCCGGGGCTGCGGGAACCGGTGACGGGGGCGGACGACTACCTGCGGGCCGAGATCGTGTACGCGGCCTCGCACGAGGGGGCCCGGCACCTGGACGACGTACTGACGCGGCGGACGCGCATCTCGATCGAGACCTTCGACCGGGGGACGCGGTCGGCACGGGAATGCGCGGAGTTGATGGCGCCGGTGCTGGGGTGGGACAAGCAGCACATCGAGAAGGAAGTGGAGCACTACGAGAAGCGGGTCCAGGCGGAGCGCGAGTCGCAGCGCCAGCCGGACGACCAGACGGCCGACGCGGCCCGGCTGGGGGCGCCCGACATCGTTCCGTTGTAACTCCGGGATGCGGAGGGGGGAACCGCAGACCCGGGGCGTCCGTCCGTTGCGGAGTGAGGAACAATGAGGGTTCTGCCGGGGCGGGTTATCGCGGGCCCCGGCCGCCGGGTCGCTCAGCCGCTGGGGCAGGCGGAGCAGCGGCACGATCGCAGAGGGGACGCATGTCGAAGCCGGAGCACACCGAGTCACCTGCCGGGGCGCCTGCGGCGAAGCTTGACGATGGCGCTTCGGCCGGGCCCGCGGGGTCGCCTGCGGCGAAGCCGGCCGGGGAGTCCGCGGCTGAGGCCGCGTCTGCCGATGCGCCTGCGGCGGAGCCTGAGGCTGCGAAGCCTGCGGCTGGGAAGCCCGTGTTGAGCAAGCCTGCGTCCGTGTCTGCCGACGCGCCTGCGGCGGAGCCCGGCCGGGAGTCCGTGGCTGACGCTGCGCCCGAGGCGGAGCCCGAGGACGCGAAGCCCGTGTTGAGCAAGCCGGTGGCGAAGCCCGGCGCTGTGAAGTCTGACGCTGCGGCGGAGCCTGAGGACGCGAAGCCTGCGGCGGCGAAGCCCAAGCTGAGCAAGCCCGTGGCGACGCCCGGCGGCGGGGAGTCTGCGGCCGAGGCGGAGCCGGCGGCTGCGAAGCCGAAGCCGGGCAAGCCTGCGGTGGAGCCCGAGACGGCCAGGCCTGCGGCGAAGCCCGGGGTCAATCCCGTCGTCGAGAAGGCCGATGCCATGGCCGCCGCCGTCAAGGCCGCCGCCGCGAAGGCCGCCGGGGACGGGGAGGACGAGGGGCGGTTGCTGGCCGGGCGGTACCGGCTCGGTTCCGTGCTCGGCAAGGGCGGCATGGGCACCGTCTGGCGTGCCCGGGACGAGACCCTGGGCCGGATCGTCGCCGTCAAGGAGCTCCGCTTCAGCAGCGGGGTCGACGAGGACGAGAAGCGCCGCCTCATCACCCGTACCCTCCGCGAGGCCAAGGCCATTGCCCGGATCCGCAGCGGTGGCGCCGTCACCGTCTACGACGTCGTCGACGAGGACGGCCGGCCGTGGATCGTCATGGAGCTCATCGAGGGCCCCTCGCTCGCCGAGTTCATACGCGAGAACGGCCCCCTCACCCCGCACCGCGCGGCCGAGGTCGGCCTCGCGGTGCTCGACGTGCTCCGCGCCGCGCACGGCCAGGGCATCCTGCACCGTGACGTGAAGCCGTCCAACGTGCTCATCGCCGGCAACGGCCGCGTCGTCCTCACCGACTTCGGCATCGCGCAGGTCGAGGGTGACCCCTCCGTCACCTCCACCGGCATGCTCGTCGGTGCCCCCTCATACATCTCCCCCGAGCGTGCCCGCGGCCACAAGCCCGGCCCGCCCGCCGACATGTGGTCGCTCGGCGGTCTGCTGTACGCCTCCGTCGAGGGAGTGCCCCCGTACGACAAGGGGTCCGCGCTCGCCACCCTCACCGCGGTGATGACCGAGCCGGTTGACCCGCCGAAGAACGCCGGCCCGCTGACCGACGTCATCTACGGCCTGCTCGCCAAGGACCCGGCCCAACGGCTCGACGACAGCCGGGCCCGGGCGATGCTGGGTGCCGTCCTCGCGGCGCCCGAGCCCGAGCCGGCCCCCGTGGTGGCTCCCGCGGCCGAGGAGACCCGGCAGATTTCGCTGGCGGACGCCAAGGAGGCCGTGGACAAGGCCGCCGCGGAGAAGGCGGCCGAGAAGGCGGCGAAGAAGGAACGCGAGCGGCGCGACCGCGAGCAGCGCGAACGCGCCCGCGCCGCGCTGAAGGCTGCCCGCAAGGCGGCCACGGCAGCGGCGGCCACCACGGCCGCCTCCGCCGCCGAGTCGCCGAAGTCCAAGCCGTCCCCCGTCCCGGCGCCGCTCACGGACGTCATGCAGCGCCGCACCATCGTGCTCGCGGTGGCGGCCGTGGTCGTGGTGCTGGCGGTGGTCGGTTCGCTCATCGCCTACGCCCTCGGCGACGACGACAAGGGCGCCAAGAACGAGGGCAAGGGCAAGGGCGGTCAGCCCACTCCGGCGGCCTCGGCCCCGAAGGACCCGGGCGCCGGGACCGGTGAGGGATCCCCGAAGCCCTCGGGGAACACCGGCGAGACGGCCGGCAACGGCAGTGCGGGTACCGGCACCGGTACCGGTACCGGCACGGGTGGCCAGCCGGGCCAGGGCCAGCAGAGCCCGGCCGCGAGCCAGGGCCAGGGCGCCACCTCCGGCGGCGCGGGCGGCGCGCTCCCGGCGGGATACGCCCTGGTGCAGGAGTTCGGGTTCCACTTCTCGATGGCGATGCCCGAGGGCTTCAAGCAGATCGACATAGCGGGCGACAACTCCGGCGGCATATACGCCCGTGAAAGCGGCGGCTTCCCGCGGATCCAGGTCGACTACACCGCCAAGCCGGGCGACGACGCGCGCCTCGCCTGGACCAAGTCGGTGCCCAACGTGGCCGGCAGCAGCAAGGGATACCGGCAGCTGCGGATCGACGTGGTGGACTACCGCGGCTATCCGACCGTCGCGGACTGGGAGTTCGAGCGGGAGCAGAAGGGGATGAAGGTCCGTGTGCTCAACCGCGGCTTCAAGCTGGACGCGACGCACGGCTACGCCATCATGATCAGCTGCGCCGCCGACCAGTGGGACGGCCCCGAGTGCACGCAGATGCGCAACGTCGCCTTCGAGACGTTCCAGCCGCTCGGCTGACCTCGGGACGCGGGCGGCCCTGGCGACGTATCGTGTCGGAGGGGCCATGGGGGGCCCGCCGCACTCGGGGGAGGCGATGTGGAGGAGTACGCGGGCCGGATCCTGGCCGGCCGCTACCGCCTGCCGTTGCCGCCGTCCGACGAGTACGAGCTGATCGAGACCCGCGCCTTTGACACGCGCAGCGGGCAGGAAGTCCTGGTGCGGCAGGTGCCATTACCGGAGGTCGTGGACGCGGAGCTGCTGGACGGGCCCCGGGCCGTCCCGGCTGCCGCGCGCCGGTCGCCCGCCGATCTGCCGGCCGTGCGCCGTGCCATCGACGCGGCGCAGGCCGCGGCCTCGATCCCGGACCATCCCCGGCTGGACCAGGTCTTCGACGTCTTCGCCGAGGGCGAGTCGCTGTGGATAGTGAGCGAACTGGTCCCGGCCAGGCCGCTGGCCGCGCTGATAGCCGATGAACCGCTGAGTCCCTACCGGGCCGCCGAGGTGGCCTCGGACGTGCTGACCGCGCTGCGGGTGCTGCACGCGCACGGCTGGACGCACCGCAACATCACCGTCCGGACGGTGTTGGTGTGCGAGGACGGGCGGGTCGTGCTGACCGGCCTGGCGGCCGGCGCGGCGGAGGAGGCCCTGTGCGGCTACGACCCCGTCCCGAGCGCCGAGGACACCGGCGTCGGCGCGGGGTGGGGTACCGCCCCCGTCCAGAACGCGGTCCTCGGACCGCGAGGACCGGGACCGGGACCGGGACGGTCTGCGGAGCCGATTGCGCACCCGGACCCGAATCCGACCCCGATTCCGGCCCCGGTGCCGCACCCGGACCCGATTCCGGCCGCCGGCCCGGTGGACCTCCGTACGGAGCCCGCCGCGGCCGCGTACGCACCGATCGTGGCCCCCGGTTACGACACCGGGCCGCGGTACACCGACCACATCACGCCCGGAGATCCGCAGGACCGTCCCGACCTCCAGGCCGCCGCCCGGGCCGGGGCCATCGCCGCCTACCGGGCCGGCGCGCGGGCGGCCGCCGCCCGGGTCATCGAGGAGCGCAGGGCGGGGGCCGAGGCCGGTTCGCCGCCGCCGGAGCGCAGGCCCGAGGGCTCGACCCTCCCGCAGGGGTACTCGTACCCGTACGGCGGCCCGGAGACCGCAGCCCTGCCCTGGCACGGCGCGACCCCCCGCCGGGCGGAACTCCCGGCAGCAGCCCCGGAGT
This sequence comes from Streptomyces sp. NPDC054932, assembly GCF_053610205.1. Lineage (NCBI taxonomy): Bacteria > Bacillati > Actinomycetota > Actinomycetes > Kitasatosporales > Streptomycetaceae > Streptomyces > Streptomyces sp. NPDC054932. Next base: position 7,680 of record NZ_JBSGXU010000083.1, read on the forward strand.
CCGAGCCGGCCCCGGTGCCCGAGCCGGTCCCGGCAGCCGGACCGGTCCTGGAACCCGAGCCGGAGCGGACCCCGGAGCCGGCCCCCGAGCCCGTGCCCGTGCCCGAGCCGGGGGCGCAGCCCGAGCGCCCCGTCCTGCCCGCCCGGCTCGCCCTGCCCCAGGGCTACCGGCAGGCCGACATCCCGGCCCCGGCCCAGGACCCGGCCGCGCCCGACCGCCCCGACCGGCCGCAGCCCGGCGGCAACGGCCGGTCCGGCCCGCGGACCGGCCTGGACGCCGAGCGCGCGCGGCAGACCCGGATGGCCGTCATCGGGGCCGTCACCGAGCGCTGGGCCCCCGAGCAGGCCGGTCCCGTGCACGGGCACTGGCAGCTCGCGCCCCCCGTCGGCCCCGCCACCGACCTCTGGGCGCTCGGCGCGCTGCTCTACCGCGCGGTGCAGGGACACGCCCCGTACCCGGAGGACAGCGTCGCCGAGCTGGTCGAGATGGTCTGCGCGGAACCGCCCGCCTTCGCGGAGGAATGCGGCGCGCTCCGCCCGATCGTGGAGTCGCTGCTGCGCCAGGACCCCACCGAGCGGCCCGACTTCGAGGAGCTGCGCGGCTGGCTGCGTTCGCTCGTACGGTCCGCGCCCGAGCCGGACGCCGGGTTCGCGGCGCTCCCGATGCCGGAGCCGGATCCGGCGCGGCTGCCCGTCGTACGCCGCCGCGGTGAGGTCCACGGGCGGCACCGCAATCCCTCGGCCTCCCGCAAACCGCGCGCCCTCGGCCGGAGCCTGCTCGTCGGCATCCTGGTCCTCCTCGCCGGCGGGGTGGCGTACGCGATGCTGTTCATGCCCCGGGCCGCCGACCAGGAGCCCGCGGGTTCTTCCCAGGGCGGTACCGCGCAGGCGCCGGCGAAGCCGAGTCCCTCCCAGGTCCCGTCCGGCACGCCGGAGCCCGGGCCCGCGCCGCAGACGACCGCGCCCGCCGAATCACCGGCCGCTCCCGCCCCGGCTCCGGCCGGTTACACCACCCAGCAGGACCCGGAGCACTTCGAGATCGCCGTGCCCAACGGCTGGGAGCGCCGCGGAATCAATGAATCCGGTCAGGTGCGGTACACCGACGGGCAGTTCGTGCTGACCGTCGTCCCCGGCCGGGACAAGGTCCAGGGCAATCCGGATCCGGCGGCGTACCAGAAGGACAAGGAGCCGGAGCTGACCCCGTACCGGACGTCCACCTGGTCGACCGTGGGTGACGTGAAGACCACGAAGGTGGGCCAGCAACTGCGCGCCACGGGCCGGTACACGTGGATCGACGGGACCGGCCGCAACGTCTACGCCCGCAACTACGTCGTCGCTCTGGGCGGCAGCTATCACGTCGTCCTGGTCACCGGCCCGGAGGACGAGCAGTCGAAGGTGACCGACGTCTTCGAGAAGGCCACGGCGAGTTACAGGGCGGGCGGTTGAGCGGATCCTGACGACTGATCAGTACGGCGATTGCGTCACAGTGCCGTCTTTCGGCGCCCGGGCGGTACCGGCATCGCCTCCGGGCTCCGTAATCTGGCCTGAAGTGCAGAGAGCGGCGGGATTTCGTGGAACAGCAGACTGGTGGGGGCGACGTGTTGGCGGGCCGGTACCGGCTCGTCGAGCCGATCGGCCGCGGCGGCATGGGCAAGGTGTGGCGCGCGCATGACGAGCTGCTCCACAGGACCGTCGCCGTCAAGGAACTGACAGCGGGTCTGTACGTCGCCCAGGCCGACCGGGACGTCATGCACGCCCGGACGCAGAAGGAAGCCCGCGCGGCGGCCCGGATCCAGCATCCGGCGGTCGTCACCGTCCACGACGTGCTGGAGCACGACGACCGGCCGTGGATCGTCATGGAGTACATCGACGGCCCCTCCCTCGCGGACGCCGCCAAGGCGGCCGGGCGGATCGAGCCCCGCGAGGCGGCCCGGATCGGGCTGCACGTGCTGGGCGCGCTGCGCGCCGCGCACGCGGTCGGCGTGCTGCACCGGGACGTGAAGCCGGGCAACGTGCTGCTCGCCAAGGACGGCCGGGTGCTGCTCACGGACTTCGGGATCGCCGCGATCGAGGGCGACTCGTCCATCACGCGCACCGGTGAGATCGTCGGCTCCATCGACTACCTGGCTCCGGAGCGGGTCACCGGCGGGTCCCCCGACCCGTCCTCGGACCTGTGGTCGCTGGGCGCCACCCTCTACACGGCGGTGGAGGCCCGCTCGCCGTTCCGCCGTACGTCGCCCATCTCCAGCCTGCAGGCCGTGGTCAACGACGAGCCGCCGGCGCTGCGCCAGGCCGGGGTGCTCGGGCCGATCATCACCGCCCTGCTGCGCAAGGACCCGGCGGAGCGGCCCTCGGCCGCGGAGGTCGAACAGCTGCTGCTGCAGGCGATGGAGGGCCGCGAGCCGAAGGGGGCGCAGGCGTTCGTGCCCACGCGCGCGGTGACCTCGGAGGAGCTCGCCCCGGCGCAGGAGCCGCCCGCCGAGCCGCCCGCGCCGGCGGAGCTCGCGCAGACGGCCTCGCTGCCGGAGCCCACCGAGACCGCGGCCTCGCCGGTACCCGCTTCCGCGGCCCCGGCGAGCGGCTGGCTCAAGCGGGCCGTGGGCATCGCCCTCGTGGCGGCGCTGCTCGGCGGCGGCAGTGTCTTCGGGGTCCTCAAGTACACCAGTGACCCGGAGGGCGGCGGCGAGGACAAGAACGTCAGCGCCCCCGACGCGAAGTCCGGGGAGCCGGAGGGCGTCGCCGTGCCGGCCGGCTACAACAAGGTCACCGACCCCATCGCCGGTTTCACCCTGTTCGTCCCGGAGGGCTGGACGCGCAAGGCGAACGGCGACCAGATCGACTACACCCCGGACGACGGGAAGCACTTCATCCGGATCGCCGCCGACTCCACCCCGGACTACGAGACCCCGCTCGTGCACCTGACCGACCTGGAGAAGCAGGTGGCGAAGCGGACCGACTACAAGAAGGTGCGGCTGAACCAGAACACCTTCCGGGACAGCACCCGGGCCGCGCTCTGGGACTTCACCTGGACGGAGAAGCAGAACCACCCCGGTCCGCGCAGGGCCAAGGAGCAGATGTACGTGGCTCCGGACGGCACGGAGTACGCCATCTACATGTCGAGCCCGGTCGCGAGCTGGGCCACGACGGAGCAGCAGTTCGACGTCGTGCTCAGCGGCTGGGAGCCGCCCGCCAAGAAGTCCTGATCCCGGCATCCTGCCAGCGATCGCTGGCGGAAATGACAAAATCCGGTTACCGGCGGGTACCCAAAGGCTGTCGGGCGCAATACGCTCACCGGCATGACGGACTCGCAGGCCCCCGCCGCCCCCCTCCGGACCGCACCGCAGCCCACCAATCCGGTCGCCCCGGCCCCGGCCGGTGCCCGTACGGCCGCCGACGTGGTGACCCCCGACCTGGTTGCCCGGCTGACCCGCGGAGTGATCGGATCCGGTCGCACCGCCAACCACACCCCCTTCACCGGGGACCGGCTGGCGGAGCTTCCCGAGGCCACCCCCGAGGACGTGGCCGAGGCCTTCGACCGGGCCCGCGCCGCCCAGCCCGCCTGGGCTGCCGTCCCCGTACGCAAGCGGGCCGCGGTCCTGCTGCGCTTCCACGACCTGGTACTCGCCCGGCAGGCCGAGATCCTCGACCTGATCCAGCTGGAGACCGGCAAGGCCCGTCTGCACGCCCACGAGGAGGTCCAGGCGGTCGCCGTCTCGGCCCGCCACTACGGCCGCAGGGCCCCCTGGTACTTGCGGCCCAAGGGCCACACGGGTGCCATGCCCACCCTCACCAAGGTCACCGAGCTGCGCCAGCCGCGCGGGGTCGTCGGCCAGATCGCCCCCTGGAACTACCCCCTCGAACTCTCGGTCGGCGACGCCCTGCCCGCCTTCGTCTCCGGCAACGCGCTCGTCATGAAGCCCGACACCGAGACCGCCCTGACCGCCCTGTGGGCCCGCGACCTGCTCATCGAGGCCGGGCTGCCCGCCGAGGTCTTCCAGATAGTCCTCGGCGAGGGCCCCGTCGTCGGCCCCGAGGTGGTCCGGCACGCGGACTACGTCTCCTTCACCGGCTCCACCCGCACCGGCCGCGAGGTCGCCCGGGGCGCGGCCGACCGCCTGGTCGGGGTGTCCCTCGAACTCGGCGGCAAGAACGCCATGCTCGTGCTGCACGACGCCGACATCGAGAAGGCCGCCGCGGGCGCCGTCCGCGCCTGCTTCTCCTCGGCCGGCCAGCTGTGCATCTCCATCGAGCGGCTCTACGTCCACGAATCCGTCGCGGACGCCTTCGTCGAGCGGTTCGCCGCCCGCACGAAGGCCATGCGGCTCGGCGCCTCCCTCGCGTACGGCGCGGACATGGGCTCGCTGGTCGGCGAGCGCCAGCTGGAGACCGTACAGCGGCACGTGGACGAAGCCGTGGCCAAGGGCGCCACCCTCGTCGCCGGCGGCACCGCCCGCCCCGACATCGGCCCGCTCTTCTACGAGCCCACCATCCTCGACGGCGTCGAGGCTCCCATGGCGGTGTGCGGCGAGGAGACCTTCGGCCCCGTGGTCTCGATCTACCGCTTCACCGACGAGGACCGGGCGATCGCCGAGGCCAACGCCACCGCCTACGGCCTGAACTCCAGCGTCTGGACCAAGGACTCCCGCCGCGGTCACGCCGTCGCCGCGCGCCTGCGCACCGGCACCGTCAACATCAACGAGGGCTACGCCCCCGCCTACGGAAGCGCCCAGGCGCCCATGGGCGGCATGAAGGACTCCGGCCTCGGCCGCCGCCACGGCTCCGAGGGCATCCTCAAGTACACCGAGGCGCAGACCGTCGCCCACCAGCGGCTGCTCCCGATGGCGCCCTCGCTGGGCATGGACGACGAGAAGTACGCGGCGTTCATGACCCGCAGCCTCAAGGTCATGAAGGCTCTCCGACTGCGCTAAGGGGTATCCGTGTCGCACGACGACGCATCCGACGCCACACCCGATGCCACATCCGACGCCACATCCGACGCCGCGTACGACTACGACGTCATCGTCATCGGATCGGGCTTCGGCGGATCGGTCTCGGCCCTCCGCCTCACCGAGAAGGGCTACCGGGTCGGTGTCCTGGAGGCAGGGCGCCGGTTCACCCGCGAGAGCCTGCCGAAGAACAGCTGGGACCTGCGCAACTACCTGTGGGCCCCGGCCCTCGGGCTGTACGGGATCCAGCGGATCCACCTGCTCGGCAACGTGATGGTGCTCGCGGGCGCCGGCGTGGGCGGCGGCTCGCTCAACTACGCCAACACCCTGTACGTGCCGCCCGCCGCGTTCTTCGAGGACCGGCAGTGGGCCTCCATCACCGACTGGCGCGAGGAACTCGCCCCCTACTACGAGCAGGCCAAGCGGATGCTCGGGGTGCGCCTCAACCCGACCATGACCCCCTCCGACGTCCACCTCAAGGCGGCCGCCGAGAAGATGGGCGTCGGGGACTCCTTCCACATGGCCCCGGTCGGCGTCTTCTTCGGCGACGGCGACGACGCAGGGGGAGCCCGCCGGGTCCGGCCCGGCGAGGAGGTCCCCGACCCGTACTTCGGCGGCGCCGGCCCCGCCCGCAGGGCCTGCACCGAATGCGGCGAGTGCATGACCGGCTGCCGGCACGGCGCGAAGAACACCCTGAACGAGAACTACCTGCACCTCGCCGAGCGCGCCGGAGCCGTCATCCACCCGATGACCACCGTCACCGCGCTCTCCGACCACCCCGAGGGCGGCCACCGCGTCCGCACCGTCCCCACCGACGGCCGCCGGCGGGGCCGGGCGAAGGTGCTGCGCGCCCGGTACGTCGTCGTCGCGGCGGGCACCTACGGCACCCAGACCCTGCTGCACACGATGAAGGACCGCGGCGAGCTCCCGCGCCTCTCGCAGCGGCTCGGGGAGCTGACCCGGACCAACTCCGAGGGCCTGGTCGGCGCCCAGACCGACGACCGCCGCTACCGCAAGCGGCACGGTGACGGCCCCGGCAGGGCGCAGCGGGCCGACTTCACCCGGGGCGTGGCGATCACCTCCTCCGTGCACCCCAACGCCGACACCCACATCGAGCCCGTCCGCTACGGCAAGGGTTCGAACGCCATGGGGTTCATGACCGTCCTGCAGGTTCCGCACAGCAGGCACCGGGTCCGTGCCTGGCTCGGCCGGACCGTGCGGCACCCGGTGCAGCTGGCGCGTTCGCTGTCCAACCGGCGCTGGTCGGAGCGGACCATCATCGGCCTGGTCATGCAGTCGCTGGACAACTCGCTGACCACGTACCGCAAGCCGGGCGGGATCGGGAAGGGCCTGCTCACCGCCCGCCAGGGCCACGGCGCCCCGAACCCGGTGCAGATCGCGGAGGCCACGCAGGCCGCGACCCTGCTGGCCGAGGAGATCAACGGCTTCCCGGGCAGCAACATCGGCGAGCTGATGGGGACGCCGCTGACCGCGCACTTCCTGGGGGGCTGCCCGATCGGAGCCTCCCCGGAGGAGGGCGTGGTGGATCCGTACCACCGGCTCTACGGGCACCCGGGCATCTCGGTGGTGGACGGTTCGGCCGTCTCCGCGAACCTCGGGGTCAATCCGTCGCTGACGATCACCGCACAGGCGGAACGGGCGATGTCGTACTGGCCGAACAAGGGCGAGCGTGACCCGCGGCCCGAGCAGGGGACGGACTACGTCCGCCTGGACGCGGTGGAACCGGTCCGTCCGGCGGTACCGAAGGAGGCATTCGGCGCGCTGAGGCTGCCGTTCCTGGCGGTTCCGGAGATTCCGCCGCGCCAGTCCTGAGAGATCCGGAACCGGTTCTCTGACAGCAGTGGGTACCGCGCTCCCCCTCCGAGCGCGGTACCCACCGCGGTACATAGGTGACAGATGTTCAGCCTTGATGGTTGTACCGGAATCCCCCGAGGTGGTCTGTGGTGTCGATCACACGGTGAAGTGTGCAACTGCGACTGATGTTCGACAGTCAACGGCTGCATGAGAAAGCGCATCTCTTTGCTGGCTGCCGGTGGCCTCGTGGCCCTGGGTCTGGCCACCACTCCCGCACATGCCGCGGACCCCGTCTTCACCCTCGCCGGACCGGCGGGGATCGGCCTGCGCCCGCACCCGGGGCAGAGCGGCGAGCCGCAGAAGACCTCGGTGCAGTTCCGGATCGTCAACGACACCACCAGGACGTTCGACCGCCAGAGCACCTTCACGATCGACCTGGCCGCGCTCAAGGGCGTCGCCGACGTGAAGCTCGCCAAGGAGCAGGGCGCGGACTGCGCGCTCACCGCCACGGCCGTGACCTGCAAGCGCTGGGCCCTGTGGACCGGTGAGACCACCGTCGTGGACATGGACGTCAGCGCGGCCAAGGACAGCCGGGTCGGCGCGACCGCCGATCTGACCCTGACCGGTCAGGCGGAGGGCGCCACCTTCAAGGCCGCCACCACCAAGGTGCGCGTCGGCGGCCCCGACCTGGTGCTGGAGCGGGCCAGGCTCAAGGCCGAGCTGAAGCCGGGCGACAAGCAGAACCTGCCGATCATCTTCGCCAACGAGGGCACCGACCCCGTCAACGGCGTGATGCTCGAACTGCGCACCACGCACGGCATCGGACTGGTCGAGCAGTACGACAACTGCTCCTACTCCGACGACAGCAGCGCGGGCCAGCCCTGGAACACGGGCTGGAGCACGGTGCAGTGCCTGCTGGACGGCGTGTACGAGCCCGGCGCGACCTACGGCGTCGACGGCGCGCTGACCCTCAAGGCCGCCCCGCACGCCTTCGTCGACGGCCTGACCTACGCGGTGTACGCGGCCGGCGACCAGCCGAAGAGCGGGAAGCAGCGCACGCCCGCCGGCGGCAAGAAGCTGGCCGCAGCGAAGCAGGCCGCCAAGGCTTCGGCCCAGGCCGCGCCGCGCACGGGGGACCTCGACCCCTGGGACAACATCCAGGAGTTCGACTTCGCCACGAGGAACACCGCCGACCTGGTGGCCGCGGGTGCTTCGCTCCAGGGCAAGGCCGGCGACACGGTGCGGGCCGACTTCGGCTTCCGCAACAACGGCCCCGCGTGGGTCGCGTACCTGCGCTCCGGTGAGGACGTCGCCCGGACGGACATCGTGATCCCGGCGGGCGCGAAGGTCACCAAGGTCCCGGCCGGCTGCAAGGGCGTCAACGCGGACGGCAGTTACCGCGAGCAGGTCCTCGGGGCGCCGCGCTACTTCTGCTCCACCGGCCATGTGATCGGGGAGACGGAGAAGTTCGCCTACCCGTTCGAGCTGAAGATCGAGACGGTCGTGTCCGACGCCAAGGGCTCCGTCACGGTCGGCCAGTGGACGCCGGAGGGCACCACGGGCCACCGCTGGGACCCGAACCAGGCCAACAACAAGGCGGCCTTCGTGATCAACGCGAAGGACGGCGGCCCGGCCCCGACCCCGACCACCTCGGCCTCGCCGACCCCGACCGGCTCCGCGACGCCCACCGCGACCGCGACCGCCTCGGCCACCGCGACCAGCGGCACCGGAACCGGCACCACCGCGAACGGCGGCCTCGCCTCCACCGGTACCTCCGCCGGGACGATCGCGCTCGGCAGCGTGCTGCTGCTGGCCGTCGGCGGCGGGCTGCTCGTGGTGTTCCGCCGCAAGGCGGGCGGGCACGCGTAGCGGCGCAACCGCCTGAGCGGCAACACAGAACGGCCGGCCCGGGGCGTCCCCCGGGCCGGCCGTCCTTTACGGGGTGACCGGGCTGCTGTCCCCTGCCGTCCGGTCACGCGAAGGAGCGAGGTCCCACGACACACGCTCCACGGGGCGTGCGTCTCATCGCTCCAGCGGAGCCACGCGTGGTGTTGCGGTCCCGCGGCTGGCTGACGCGGACACCCTCACCAACGAAGGGGCCCGGAGCCGGTCACGGTCCGGACGAGTGACGAACGGCCGTCACACGCGGCCCCGGCACAGCTCCAGCAGGGTCATGGCGAGGGCGGTGCCGGGCTTGCCGAGGGCATCGCTCCAGTGCGAGAGCACCTCCATCTCGCGCGACAGGTGCACCCGCCGCCCACCGGACGCGATCCGGGCGTCCTGGATGACCGTGGAGACGGCCATCCGTTCCTGGATCAGACCGATGATCCGGTCGTCGAGGGCGTCGATGCGCGTACGGGAGTCGGCGATGAGCTGCTCGGGGGTGGTGGTGATCGTGGTCATGGTCTCTCCTGAAGGTGTGTGCCGACAGGAGCGGAAACGCAGAGCGCCCCGGTCCTGTCGGACCGGGGCGCTCTGGGAAGTCAGCGGCTCAAGCGAGCATCACGAGGACCCATGGCGACCGGACCGGCCGGTGCCATAGGTAAAGAGGAAGCTCAGCTGCTTGCGCATGGGACGGATTATTACCTTCCATCCGCCTCCGGGCCAAGCCGATTCGGATGGTGAGACGAAGAGGGGCCGGCGTCCCCCGTTAGAATCGACAAAACAGCCACCTCTTCCGCCGGAAGGCCGCCCCGTGCCAGAAGCACCCTCCGCCGCCCACGACAGCGCCCCGGACACGGTTCTCGTCGTCGACTTCGGCGCCCAGTACGCCCAGCTCATCGCCCGCCGCGTCCGCGAGGCACGGGTCTACAGCGAGATCGTGCCGAGCTCGATGCCCGTCGACGAGATGCTGGCCAAGAACCCCAAGGCGATCATCCTCTCCGGCGGTCCGTCGTCCGTGTACGAGGAGGGCGCCCCGCAGCTCGACCGCGCGATCTTCGAGGCCGGCGTCCCCGTCTTCGGCATGTGCTACGGCTTCCAGCTGATGGCGGTCACCCTCGGTGGCCAGGTCGACAACACCGGTGCCCGTGAGTACGGCCGCACCCCGCTGGCCGTCTCCAAGGCCGGCTCCACCCTCTTCGAGGGCACCCCCGAGAACCAGTCGGTGTGGATGTCCCACGGCGACGCCTGCTCCGCCGCCCCCGAGGGCTTCACCGTCACCGCGTCGACGAACGTCGTCCCGGTCGCGGCCTTCGAGAACGACGAGAAGAAGCTGTACGGCGTGCAGTACCACCCCGAGGTGATGCACTCCACGCACGGCCAGCAGATCCTGGAGCACTTCCTCTACCGCGGCGCGGGCCTCGCCCCCACCTGGACGACCGGCAACATCGTCGAGGAGCAGGTCGCGGCCATCCGCGAGCAGGTCGGCGACAAGCGCGCCATCTGCGGCCTCTCCGGCGGCGTGGACTCCGCCGTCGCCGCGGCCCTCGTGCAGAAGGCCATCGGCTCCCAGCTGACCTGCGTCTACGTCGACCACGGTCTGATGCGCAAGGGCGAGACCGAGCAGGTCGAGAAGGACTTCGTCGCCGCCACCGGTGTGCAGCTGAAGGTCGTCGACGCGCAGGAGCGCTTCCTGACCGCGCTCGCCGGCGTCTCCGACCCGGAGACCAAGCGGAAGATCATCGGCCGCGAGTTCATCCGCGTCTTCGAGCAGGCCCAGCTGGAGATCCTCCAGGAGGAGGGCCCCGCGGTCGCCTTCCTGGTGCAGGGCACCCTGTACCCGGACGTCGTCGAGTCCGGCGGCGGCACCGGTACCGCCAACATCAAGTCCCACCACAACGTGGGCGGGCTCCCCGACGACATCGAGTTCGAGCTCGTCGAGCCGCTGCGCCAGCTGTTCAAGGACGAGGTCCGGATGGTCGGCCAGGAGCTCGGCCTGCCGGACGAGATCGTCCAGCGCCAGCCCTTCCCGGGCCCCGGCCTCGGCATCCGCATCGTCGGCGAGGTCACCAAGGAGCGCCTGGACCTGCTGCGCGAGGCCGACGCCATCGCCCGCCACGAGCTCACCGCGGCCGGCCTGGACCGCGAGATCTGGCAGTGCCCGGTCGTCCTGCTCGCGGACGTCCGCAGCGTCGGCGTCCAGGGCGACGGCCGCACCTACGGCCACCCGATCGTGCTGCGCCCCGTCTCCTCCGAGGACGCGATGACCGCGGACTGGACGCGCATGCCGTACGAGGTGCTCGCCCGGATCTCGACCCGCATCACCAACGAGGTGCCGGAGGTGAACCGGGTGGTCCTGGACTGCACGAGCAAGCCCCCGGGCACCATCGAGTGGGAGTAGTCCCACCCGGTCCCACCCGGTCCCACCCGGATCACCGTGAAGCCGCCGCCCCACACCTGTGGGCGGCGGCTTCGCCGTTTGTCTGGCCACTTGGCAGGGGCCCGGGTACCTTGCGCGGCGAGCCGAGCCGTTCGAAGGAGCGCCCATGCCGGACCAGCCCGTACCCGTGCCCGTGGAGCGGCTGGGCTTCGAGATGCCGCCCGTGCACGACACCGTCGACGCGGCGCGCGCCCACCGCAAGGAGCGGCTCGCCGAGGCGCTGCGGCTGCTGGGCCGCCTCGGGTACGAGGACGGGGTGGCGGGGCTGATCACCGCGCGGGACCCGGAGTTCGAGGACTGTTACTGGGTCAACCCCTTCGGCCGGGCCTTCGCCGCCCTCACCGCCGACGACCTGCTGCTGGTCGACGGGGACGGGCGGGTGGTCCGGGGCGGGCGCCGGGTCAACCAGCTCGCCTTCGCCGTGCACGCGGCGGTCCACCGCAGGCGCCCCGGGGTGATCGCCGTCGTCCGCGCGCAGGCCCCGTACGGCCGTGCCCTCGCGGCCCTGGGCGAGCTGCTGGCCCCGATCACCGAGGAGGCCTGTGCCTTCTACGAGGACCACGCGCTGCTCGACGAATACTCCGGGGCCGACGAGCCGGACCGGACGGCGCACGCGCTCGGCCCGTACAAGGCGCTGGTCCTGCGCAACCGCGGGCTGCTGACGGTGGGGGACTCGGTGGACGCCGCGGTCTGGTGGTTCGTCGAGGCGGAGCGGTGCGCGCAGGTGCAGCTGATCGCCCGGGCCGCCGGGAAACCGGTGCCCGTCGACCACCGGGCCGCGGCCCTGACGCGCGAGCGGTTCGGGTCCGATCTGGCCGCCTGGGTGAGCTACCAGCCGCTCAGGGAAAGGGTGGCGTCAACATCATGAACCGTTAATCACCTGCTCTGACATCGTGCGCAATCCGGAGCACTGCCGCAGTGGTGCACAATTCGCTGGCATTGCACCGTAGTTCAGAGAGGCGGCACGTACGTGGCTGTCCAAGAGATGTCCCGAGGTACCCACACCACCGCCTGCGCCTGCGACGAGTGCGCGCGGGAGGGCCACCGCCGCGCGGTCACGGCGTTCCTGGAGAAGCGCGACGAGTTCGCCTCCGGGCAGGGCGTGCCGGCCGCCGTCGCCCACTCGCTCGGCGCCTCCCGGCAGTGGGTCTCCGACGAGCTGACCCTGTCGGCCCGCACCGTCGCCGACCGGGGCCGGGAAGCCGGGAACTCCTGGCTGTACCTGTTCTCCCGGCGGGCCGTCCTCGCCGTCTGGATCGCCGCCGGGGTCCTGCTGCTGGTCCAGGTCGCCGCCGCCCTCGGCACCGGCTGGTCCACGGCGCGCACCGCCGGGCTGCTGGCGGCCCTGGTGCTGGCCGGGCTGCTCACGGTCGCGGCCCGCGCCCAGTCGGTGCGCGGCGGGCTGCTGGCCCCGCTGGTCGGCGAGGACAACCGGCTGTCCACGTCGAAGGCGGTGCCCAGCGCCTGGGTGGTGCTCACGGCCTTCGCCACGCTGCTGCCCGCGCTGCGGCTGGCCGCCTCGGCGCCCGGGCCCGAGCGGCAGGCCCTGTACGCGGGCCTCGCGCTGGACCGGGCGCTGCCGCTGCTGGCCGTGGTCTCGCTGACCTCGGGCGTGGCGGTGCTGGTGCGCCGGGTGGTCTCCGTACGGATCATGGGCCAGCGGTTGCAGAAGCTGCCGGCCGACCGGCCGCGCGGGGTGGACCTCCTGACGGACGACGCGGGCCGCGGGAGCTTCCCGGACGCCCAGTACGTGCTCGTCTCGACGGTGGTGCTCTCCTACGCCGCGGCCTCGCTGGCGCGCTTCCCGGACCGGCTGCCGCAGCTGCCCTGGGCGCTGGCGCTGCTGGTGTCACTGTCGGCCGCGGTGTACCTGGCGGCGAAGTACGCGGAGGGCAGCCGCCCGCTGGTGCTGTCGGTGGTGCGCAGACGGGAGCCCGGGGATCTGGACGCGGCCGTCCGCCCCGGGGACGACATCGAGATCCGGGGCGTGGGCTTCGTGCCGCCCGGGGCGCAGACGCCGGAGATGCTGGCCCGTCTGGTCGTACGGGTCGGGGCGGTGCACGTGCACGTGCCGCTGGTCCCGGTGGCGGGCGGATTCACCAATCCCTCCGACGCCGTGCTGACCGTGCCCGTGCCGGCGGAGGTGGAGCCGGGGCGCGTCGAGATCCAGGTGGTCACGGCCGCAGGGGTGGAATCCAACCGATGCACCATCGATGTTGCCGAGTGATCGGGGTACACATGTTCCGTGAACCGAACCGATGTTCTTGAAACCGACGCCCCTCGCGAGGTCGCGGGCCTGCGCGAGCTGGCCTCCCGGCACGCGCTGCTGCCCCTGCGGCTCTTCCTGGGCGTGACCTTCGTGTACGCCGGTCTCGACAAACTGACCGACCCGGCGTTCCTGTCCGCCTCCGGCGACGGCTCCATCGGCGACCAGATGCGCGGGGTCCGGGACACCTCCGCGATCCCCGGCCTCGTCGACCTGTCGCTGAACTCGCCCGTCGGCTTCGCCGTCGCCCTCGCCATCGGGGAGATCCTGGTCGGCCTCGGGGCCCTGGCCGGCCTGCTGACCCGCATCGCGGCCCTCGGCGGGGCGCTGATCGCGCTCAGCCTGTGGATCACGGTGTCGTGGGCGGTGACCCCGTACTACTACGGCAACGACCTGATCTACATGATGGCGTGGACCCCGCTGATCCTCGCCGGGGCGCCCTACCTGTCGCTGGACTCGGTGATCCGGTCGCGCCGGTCCCGGCGTACGGCATAGGTCACCAGGCCCACCAGCGCGGCGAGCGAGAGCCCGCCCAGGGTGATCGGGACGATCGCGAACCAGGGCAGGTCCGCCTCGCCGGTGCTGTCGAGCAGGTAGAGCACGCCCGCCGCCACCAGGACCAGCCCCGCGATCAGCCGTCCCGGCTGGAACTCATGACGCCGCACGGGCCACCTCCACCTGTCCGAGACCCGCACTGAGGTGCAGCTCGATCGTCCCGCCCGCCTCCGTGCCGGCCGGCGGCGCGAGGGTTTGCGTCCGGGTCTGCTTCCCGGGCCCGGCCTGCTCGATGCGGCCCGCGTAGTCCCCGGGCAGCTGGATGTCGCCCATGCGCCGGACGGTGACGTCCGCCTGCGCGGTGACCTCCCGCGGCAGGAGCACCTTGAGCCGGCCCGCGTCGATGGAGGCATCCACGGACACGGTGGTGCCCTTCGGCACGTCCAGGCGGCTCAGGTCCAGGGTGGCGAGCCCGGTGCCCGCCTCGTACACGGGCCGTACGTCGGCCACCGCGGCCGGACGCCACTCGACCTCCCGCCAGTCGGTGCCGATGTCGCGCGGCAGCACGGCCGCACCCGCGAGCAGGCCCGCGGTGAACACGGCCAGCACGACCGTGCCGAAGCCGGTGCGCCCCAGCAGGGAGCTGACCGCGAGACCCAGACCGAAGACGACCAGCGCGGCGGCGAGCCCCGTCTGCAGGGCCTCGCCCAGCGGGTTGCCCTCCCAGGTCGCGGCGGTCCCCGCCATCCCGGCCAGCAGCGCCAGGACGAAGACCCGGCCGCCGATGCCGCCGCGCGGGCGGGCCGGGGCGGCGGGCACTTTCGGGAACGACGCCGGGGCGCGGCCGGTCGCCACCACCGGGTCGGCGGTGTCGTCGGGCCCCCACAGGTATCCCGTCCCGCCGACCGGGCCCGTCGTACCGTCCTTGACCAGCGGGTCCCGCCACCAGGAAGGACCCCCGGGGGTGGGCGGCGCCTTCGTCTCCGGCGGGGCGGGCGAATGCGCGGTGCGGTGGGCGCTGCCGCCCGGGTCGGGCGCCTGCGCCTCGGGCTGCAGGGTGTGCCGCTGCCGCTGCGACCAGTACGAGGCCCCGCCCAGTGCCAGGATGACCAGCACCGAGAAGGCCGCCAGCCCGCCGTTGTCCAGCATCGACAGGAACAGCGCGCAGCCCACCAGCGCGGCGAACACCGCCGCCAGCGTGGCGCCCTCCACCCGGCCGGTCAGCAGCTTCTTCGCCTCGCTGTCCTCCTCCCCCTCCTGGGGGAGCAGCAGCCACGCGAAGCCGTAGAAGATCAGGCCGACGCCGCCGGTGACCGCGAGGACGCCCAGGACGATGCGGAAGACCACCGGGTCCAGGTCGAAGTACCGGCCGAGCCCGCCGCACACGCCCGCGAGGACCTTGTCGCGCTTGCTGCGGCGCAGGGGCGGCCGGGCATCGGCGGCCCGGGGAGCCCCGGGTTCCTCCCCCGGGCCCCGTCCGGCGGAACCCCCTGGCGGGGCGTCGTGTACTTCGGTCATGGGTCCATGGTGACGGGCCGCGGGAGCGCGCGGCATCCGGCCCTACCCTGGTGCAACCCTGATATCCCCCCGGTGGAAGTGGGGGGATGCCCTGATGCCCGGCCACCACCGGGCATGTGACCCTTGGTGACATGCCCGTAGCCGCCCCTTCCCGTACCCCGCACGCACCGGATGCCGACGAGGTGCCGCAGCGCAAGCTCTACCGCAGCGCCGACGGCCGGATGCTCGGCGGTGTCGCGCGAGGGCTCGCCGGACACCTGGGGCTGCCCGTGGGCTGGGTGCGGCTCGCCTTCCTCCTGCTGTTCATGTGGGGCGACGGGCTGGGCGTGCTGCTGTACGCCGCGTTCTGGGTCTTCGTACCGCTCGGCATCGGCGGCCGGACCGGGCACCGCTCCTTCTTCGAGACCCTCCCCGACGGCACCCGCCGCCTGCGCAAACCCGACCGCGGGCAGATCACCGCGCTCATCGCCCTGTTCATCGGCGCGGGCATCTTCATCTCCAAGGTCCAGCTCGGCGGCGCGTCCGGCCGGTACGTGTGGCCGACGCTGCTGGTCGGGGCCGGGGTGGTGCTCGTATGGCGGCAGGCCGACAACGCCCGCCGCGCGCACTGGTCCACGGCCGTCGGACGGCACGGGCGCCTCCTCCAGGTCGCCCGGGCACTCGCCGGCGTCGCCCTGGTCGGGGTGGGCCTGACCGTCTTCATCGTCGTCCGGGGCTCCGCCGCACAGCTCGGCAACGTCCTCACGGCCACCCTCGCCGTCCTCGTCGGCGTGGCCCTGCTCGCCGGCCCCTGGCTGATCCGGCTGACCCAGGACCTCTCCGAGGAACGCCTGATGCGCATCCGGGCCCAGGAGCGCGCCGAGGTCGCCGCCCATGTGCACGACTCGGTGCTGCACACCCTCACCCTGATCCAGCGCAACGCGGAGGACGTCTCCGAGGTGCGCCGCCTCGCGCGGGCGCAGGAGCGAGAGCTGCGGAACTGGCTCTACAAGCCCGAGGGCACCGGCAAGGACGAGGCCGAGGAACCGGCCACCCTCGCCGAGGCCGTGAAGAAGACCGCCGCCGAGGTGGAGGACCACCACGGCGTCCCGATCGAGGTCGTGGTCGTCGGCGACTGCCCGCTCGACGAGCGGCTGGCGGCACAGATCCAGGCCGCGCGCGAGGCAATGGTCAACGCGGCCAAGTACGGTGGCGAGGGTGGGCCGGTGCAGGTGTACGCGGAGGTGGAGGGGAAGACGGTGTTCGTCTCCGTGCGGGACCGGGGACCGGGCTTCGACATCGACGCGGTACCGGGCGACCGCATGGGCGTACGAGAATCGATCATCGGCCGGATGCAGCGCAACGGAGGGACCGCACGGCTGCGGTCCGCGCCCGACGGCGGCACGGAAGTCGAGCTGGAGATGGAGAGGGCGGCGAGCGAGGCATGACCGAGTCCGGAGAGAACGCAGGCACGGGGGAGACCAGGCGCGTCCGGGTGGTGCTCGTCGACGACCACAGGATGTTTCGCACGGGGGTGCAGGCCGAGATCGGCGAGACCGCACGGACGGGCGTCGAGGTCGTCGGTGAGGCCGCCGACGTCGACCAGGCCGTCACCGTGATCACCGCCACCCGCCCCGAGGTGGTCCTGCTCGACGTCCACCTGCCCGGCGGCGGTGGCGTCGAGGTGCTCAGGCGCTGCGCCCCGCTGATGGCGGGGGTCGAGGCGCCGGTCAGATTTCTGGCGCTGTCGGTGTCCGACGCGGCCGAGGACGTCATCGGGGTCATCCGGGGCGGTGCGCGCGGGTACGTCACCAAGACCATCACCGGCACCGACCTGGTGGACTCGATCTTCCGCGTGCAGGACGGGGACGCGGTCTTCTCGCCGCGGCTGGCGGGCTTCGTGCTCGACGCGTTCGCCTCGACGGACGCGCCGCCGGTCGACGAGGACC
Organism: Streptomyces sp. NPDC054932; assembly: GCF_053610205.1. Lineage (NCBI taxonomy): Bacteria > Bacillati > Actinomycetota > Actinomycetes > Kitasatosporales > Streptomycetaceae > Streptomyces > Streptomyces sp. NPDC054932. The sequence goes on from NZ_JBSGXU010000083.1 coordinate 24,968, forward strand.
TGGACCGGCTCACCCAGCGCGAGCGCGAGGTGCTGCGGCTGATCGCGCGCGGGTACGCGTACAAGGAGATCGCCAAGCAGCTCTTCATCTCGGTGAAGACGGTCGAGTCGCACGTCTCGGCCGTGCTGCGCAAGCTCCAGCTCTCCAACCGGCACGAGCTGACCCGCTGGGCGACGGCCCGCCGCCTGGTGTGACCTCCCGCGCCCGGCGGCCGGCGCCTGACGTGCGGCCTCCGAACGTACCGCCTGCGGTGTGACCCACACCGCAGGTGGAGGGGGCAACCGGGAGCGCGCACGCCGCCCTCTACGGTGGCGTGATGAGCTTGACCGGGACACCCTTCTTCGCGGCGGTGATCGCACTGACCGCGATCGCCGTCATCCTTCCGCTGGCCGTGTGGAGCAAGGTGCGCGGCCCTGCCGTCGTGCGCACCGCCGTGCGCGCGCTGATGGTGGTGTTCGCCCAGGTCACAGCCGTCGCCGTGGTGTTCGTCGCCGTCAACCGGGCCGAGCACTTCTATGCCTCCTGGGGCGATTTGTTCGGCACCGGCAAGTACGTCACGGCCGCCCCCGACCTCGGCCCGGACGGGCTCGGCGGCAAGAAGGTCGCAGAGGCACCGAAGGTGCGCCAGCAGTTCCAGCCGGTGGAGGGCCTCGGCGGGCGGGTCCAGAAGACCGAGCTCGACGGCAAGATCTCCGGGGTCAAGGGCGATGTCCTGGTGTGGCTGCCGCCGCAGTACGACGACCCGGCCTACAAGGACAAGAAGTTCCCGGTCGTGGAGCTGATACCGGGCATACCCGGCACGGGGAAGTCCTGGTTCCAGGGGCTCAAGGCGCACGAGGTGCTGGAGCCGCTGATGAAGAGCGGCAAGGTGCAGCCCTTCATCCTGGTCTCGCCGCGCGCCATGCTGGTCGGCAACGGCGACACCGGCTGCGCGAACATCCCGGGCAAGGTCAACGCGGACAGCTGGTTCAGCGTCGACGTCCGCAAGATGGTCGTCGACAACTTCCGGGCCTCGGACGAGGCCCGCACCTGGGGCGTGGCCGGGTACTCGGCCGGCGCCTACTGCGCCGCCAAGCTGGCGATGCTGCACCCCGACCGCTACAGCGCGGCCGTCTCCCTGTCCGGGTACAACGACCCCGGCCAGGAGCCCTCCTCGCTGGTCGCCAAGGACCCGGAGCTGCGCCGGACGCACAACCTGAAGCACGTGCTGCAGACCGCTCCCACCCCGCCGGCGGTGGCGCTGTGGATGTCGGGGGCCGAGCACGACGGCTACCTGTCCGGCACGGACCTCAAGGGGATCGCGAAGAGCCCGACCGTGGTGCACGCGGAGAAGGTCGTCGGCGGGCACAACCTCGACTCGTGGTCCAAGCAGCTGCCGCAGACCTTCGGCTGGCTGAGCGGCGTGGTCAAGGCCCCGTAGGCGGCCGGATCCCCGCGTCTGCCGATCGGCGGACGGCCCGCGCGAGCCCGCCGCCGATCTCTGCCGGTCGGCCGATGTGCCCGGTGCCCGCCGGCCGGGAGTCTGGTCCCAGGACGAAATCCAAGGGGGATCAGGGTCATGGCACACGCGGTGGAGAGCAGGACCGTACAAGCGGAGACGGCGGAGCCGGGGGCGGGGGCGGCGCCCTGGGCGGCGGCGCGCCGCCGGTGGTGGTCGGGCTGGCCCCACTGGGCCCCGTACGCGGCGGCCGCGTGGTCCCTCGCCTACGGACTGGCCGGGCTGTACTGGGCCCTGGGCGGCGCCGGGTACCCGTTCGGGCCGGTCCCCGAGGACCGCTCGACCGGATCCGTCCTCGAACCGAGCCCGGCCGCCGTCCTGAGCCCGGTCATCGCGGCGCTCGGCCTCGCGGGCGCGGTCTGCGGGGTGCTCATGGCACGCCGCCCGGCGAGCAGCGGCGCCGCACGGTGGTTCCTGCTCGGCTTCGGCTGGGCACAGGCCCTCGCGCTCACGGTGGCCCTGCAGGACTACACGCTGATCGCCGTGGTCGCCTTCGCGCCGCTGCTCGTGGTGTTCGCCTTCACCGGGGTGCCCGGCCCTCAGGGCGACGTCGGCGAGATCCTCTACTGGCACCGGGACAACCTGCTCATCCTGTTCGTGGGCGGTGTGCTCTGGACCCTGGCCGTGCTGGCGTACCAGCGGCGCACCCGCGGACTGTGCGCGCACTGCGGGCGCGGCGGAAGGGCCGCGGCCTGGACCGCGCCGGAGGCGGCGGCCCGCTGGGGGCGCAGGGCCGTACTGATCGCCGTGCTGTCGAGCATCCCGTACGACGTGACCCGGGTGGCCTGGTTCTTCGGCTACCCGCTGGGGATCACCGACGCGTTCCTCAAGGACATGCAGGACACCCCGGGCATGCTCGGGATCGGGCTGGGCCTCGCGATCGCGGCGACCGCCGGCGGTGTGCTGACCCACGGGCTGGTCGCGCGCTGGGGCGAGGTCTGGCCGCGGTGGGTGCCGTTCAAGGCGGGCAAGCCGGTCGCCCTCGCCACCGCGATCGTTCCGGCCCTGCTCGTGGCCGTGGTGCTCGTTCCCGGCGGTCTCCAGATGATCCGGGGCGGGGACCAGCCCTTCGGCTGGGGGACCACCTACCCGGCGATGCTCTGGGTGGTGTGGGGAGCCGCGCTGGGCGCCGCCACCCTCGGCTACTACCTCCGCCGGCGCGGGACCTGTGGGCACTGCGCCCGCGGATGAGCGGGAAACACACCTATGCGGGGCGGGAGGCGCCGGCCCAGGGCATCGAGTCGATCGGGGCCAGCCGGACCGTGGATCCGGGGCGCGGGGCGTGGATCATCTGGCCGTTGCCGATGTAGAGGCCGACGTGCGTGATCCCGGAGTAGAAGAACACCAGGTCGCCGGGGGCCAGCTGGTCGCGGGACACGCGCCGGCCGGCGTTGATCTGGGTGTAGGTGGTGCGGGGCAGGGAGACCCCGGCCGAGCGCCAGGCGGCCTGGGTCAGGCCGGAGCAGTCGAAGGACCCCGGGCCCGTCGCGCCCCAGACGTACGGCTTGCCGATCGCCCCGTACGCGAAGGCCACGGCGCGGGCCGCGCGCGAGCCGTCGGAAGCGGGTGCGGGCGCGGGGGCAGCGGTCCCGGGTGCGGCGGGTGCGGCGGCCGTGCCCGTGCTTCCGCCGGACGACCGGGCCTCGTAGGCGGCCCGTTCCTCGGCGGTGAGCCGGGCCAGCAGGTTCCTGGCGGCGGTGAGCTTCTCCTCGATCACGGCCTTGTGCCCGGCGAGTTCGTCCTGCCGGGACCGCAGTTCGGTGAGCCGTCCGGCGGCCTGCTCCCGCAGCTTCCCGACCTCGTCGAGCCGGCGGCGCACGGTGGTGATCCCGGCGGCGTTGCGGTCCCCGGCGCGGGTGATGAAGGAGGCCTGGGAGAGGTACTCCTGCGGGTCGGACGCCAGCGCGAGCTGTACGGCGGTGCCCAGGGATCCGCTGCGGTACTGGGAGGCGGCGAGCGTTCCGAGCGCGCTGCGGGCGGTGTTGAGCTGGTCGGTCTTGCGGGCGGTCTCCTCGCGCAGTCCGGTCAGTGCGCGTTCGGCCTCGTCCGCCTGCTCCTTCGCCCCGTTGTACTGCTCGGTCGCCGCCTCGGCCTCCTCGTAGAGCCGGTCCACCTCCGACTTGACCTGGGCGGGGGTGGGCCGGGGGTCGGCCTGGGAGGTGCCTTCGAAGGCGGTGGCGGAGGCAGCGCCCGCGAGGGCGAGGGTGGCGGCGGTGGTGCGTGCTCCGCCGCCGGAGAGCGGGCGCTGCCTGGGCTTTCGATGACTGCCCACGGGGGCCTCACGTCCTTCCTCTGCCGGTGCTTGGCAGGAGGACGCTAGACCCGGAGGTAACGGGCGGATGACGAGATGATCGCAAGTGGCCCGATACGACCGGAGCTGGCCGCTCGGGACCGGAATGGATTGCTCCGGTGCGGATCAGTGCCAGAGAACGGCGATGAAGATGTTGATCACGGTGAGCCCGCCGACCGCCCCGAACAGCGCCTTGTCCACGTGCTCCTCGTCGCGCTTGACGTAGACGAGGCAGAGGATCACGAAGAGGATCGCGAGCTTCACGCCGACCTTGATGTTGTTGACGGGGGTCCCGTCCATCTGGTTGAAGCCGACGAGGAGCACCCCGGTGACGAGCATGACGAGCGCGCCGTGCAGCATGGCGGGCGTGAAGCGGGCGGTGCCCGCGCTCATCGCCTTCATCTGGGTCAGGAAGCCACCGAGGAGCGAGGCGATCCCGATGATGTGCAGGCCGACGAAGACACTGATGAGTACGTCCATGCCGTCGAGCGTACGGGGTGGCCCCGGGCGGATTTCCACCGGATGCCGGGCGGTGCGCAGGGCCTCCCGGGCGCCTTCTCGGCCGAAGAAACGGGTCGGTTCGTCGATGACGGCCTGCGGTTCCTCCTCCGGGAGGTAGTGGCCGCTGCCGTCGACGCGGACGACGCGGGTGTCGGTGCCGAGCGGGGTGGCGGGCGCGGCGGGCAGGGAGGGCCCTCACGTGACGGGTGGTGGGGCGGGAACCGATCGTTCGCAGATCTCGAACAATCAGGACCGTACGAGATCTGCGTACAGTGAGGGCATGGCTGCCGCTGCTGAGCTGAACCACCCCGCCGCCGACCGCATCGAGCTGGTCGGGGTCCTCGCCGCGCTCGGACATCCCGTCCGGCTGGAGATCGTCCGCAAGCTCGCCTCCGGCCGGGAGGCATTCTGCGGCGAGGTCGTACCGGACCTCCCCAGGTCGAGCGTCACGCACCACCTCAGGACGCTGCGCGAGAGCGGCGTGATCTGCCAGCGCCCCCAGGGCCGCAAGCTCTACCTCGCGCTGCGCCGGGACGACCTGGAGCGGAGCTTCCCCGGCCTGCTGCAGATCGTGCTGGGCGAAGCCTTCCGGCCGGAGGAATTTCCCGGGGCGGGACCGGCTGTCGGTCCCGCACCCTAGACTCGGAGGGCGATGAGCAGCCTCTTTGACGACAGTTTCCTGGCGGACCTCACCCCCTCCGACGAGGTCCCGCCGCCGCCCGAGGACCACGCCGCCCCGGAGGCGGGCGCGGACGACCTCTTCGGGGGGCGGTTCGACGTACCCATGAGCGGGGACGCGTACTACCGGGACGGCGCCCCCAGGCCCGTCATCGATCCGGCGACGCTCCTGGACGGGCTCAATGAGCAGCAGCGCGCGGCCGTGGTGCACGCGGGCTCCCCGCTGCTCATCGTGGCCGGCGCCGGCTCCGGCAAGACCCGGGTGCTGACGCACCGCATCGGACACCTGCTGTCCGCGCGGGGCGTCCACCCCGGCCAGATCCTGGCGATCACCTTCACCAACAAGGCCGCCGGTGAGATGAAGGAGCGCGTCGAGGGCCTGGTCGGCCCGCGCGCGAACGCCATGTGGGTCTCCACCTTCCACAGCGCGTGCGTGCGCATCCTGCGCCGCGAGTCCAAGCGGCTCGGCTTCACGTCCTCGTTCTCGATCTACGACGCGGCCGACTCGAAGCGCCTGATGGCGCTCGTCTGCCGCGACCTGGACCTGGACCCGAAGAAGTTCCCGCCGAAGGCCTTCAACGCCAAGATCTCGAACCTGAAGAACGAGCTGATCGACGAGGAAGCCTTCGCCGACCAGGCCGTGGACGGCTTCGAGAAGACGCTGGCGCAGGCGTACGCGATGTACCAGGGGCGGCTGCGCGAGGCCAACGCGCTCGACTTCGACGACATCATCATGACCACGGTCCACCTGCTCCAGGCGTTCCCGGACGTCGCCGAGCACTACCGGCGCCGCTTCCGGCACGTCCTGGTCGACGAGTACCAGGACACCAACCACGCGCAGTACACGCTCGTGCGCGAGCTGGTGGGCACCGGCTATCCGGACCTGCCCCCGGCCGAGCTGTGCGTGGTGGGTGACGCCGACCAGTCGATCTACGCCTTCCGCGGCGCGACCATCCGCAACATCCTCCAGTTCGAGGAGGACTACAAGGACGCCACGACGATCCTGCTGGAGCAGAACTACCGCTCCACGCAGACGATCCTCTCCGCGGCCAACGCGGTCATCGAGCGCAACGAGAACCGCCGCGCCAAGAACCTGTGGACCCAGGCCGGCACCGGCGCCGTCATCACCGGATACGTCGCGGACACCGAGCACGACGAGGCGCAGTTCGTCGCCGACGAGATCGACCGGCTGACGGACGCGGGCGACGCGAAGGCGGGCGACGTCGCGATCTTCTACCGGACCAACGCGCAGTCGCGTGTGTTCGAGGAGATCTTCATCCGGGTCGGACTGCCCTACAAGGTCGTCGGCGGCGTCCGCTTCTACGAGCGCAAGGAGGTCCGCGACGTCCTCGCGTACCTGCGCGTCCTCGCGAACCCGGAGGACAACGTCCCGCTGCGGCGCATCCTGAACGTGCCCAAGCGCGGGATCGGTGAGCGCGCCGAGGCGATGATCGACGCCCTCGCGATGCGCGAGAAGATCACCTTCCCGCAGGCGCTGCGGCGCGTGGACGAGGCATTCGGCATGGCCGCCCGCTCCACCAACGCGGTGAAGCGGTTCAACGTGCTGATGGAGGAGCTGCGCACGATCGTCGACTCGGGCGCCGGCCCGGCGGTGGTGCTGGAGGCGGTCCTGGAACGCACCGGCTACCTCGCCGAGCTGCAGGCGTCGACCGACCCGCAGGACGAGACGCGGATCGAGAACCTGCAGGAGCTCGCGGCGGTGGCGCTGGAGTTCGAGCAGGCGCGGGAGGCAGCGGCGGCCGAGGCCGCCGAGACCGGGGCCCCGGCTCCCGGGTCCGGCACCCTGGCCGAGTTCCTGGAGCAGGTCGCGCTCGTCGCCGACTCCGACCAGATCCCGGACGAGGACACCGAGGGCACGGGCGTCATCACGCTGATGACCCTGCACACCGCCAAGGGCCTGGAATTCCCGGTGGTCTTCCTGACCGGCATGGAGGACGGGGTCTTCCCGCACATGCGGGCGCTGGGCCAGACCAAGGAGCTGGAGGAGGAGCGCCGCCTCGCGTACGTCGGCATCACGCGGGCGCGCGAGCGGCTGTACCTGACCCGCTCCAGCATGCGCAGCGCGTGGGGCACGCCCTCGTACAACCCGCCGTCGCGGTTCCTGGAGGAGATTCCGACGGAGTACCTCCAGTGGAAGCGGACGGGCGCGTCGCAGAAGCCGGCGGGGCCGATGCGGAGTTCGGGGTACGGGTCCTCGTCGTCCGGTTCGGGGAGGGCGACGTTCGGCACCTCGCCGGAGGCGTTCCTGTCCTCGTCGCGCACGAAGTCGGGCCCGTCCGGATTCGCGACGCGGCGGGCCGCGGACAAGCCGGTCATCGCCCTGGTGGTCGGGGACCGGGTCACGCACGACCAGTTCGGGCTCGGCACCGTCATGGAGGTCAAGGGAGCGGGCGCGGACGCGCAGGCCACCATCGACTTCGGGGACGACAAGCCCAAGCGGCTGCTGCTGCGGTACGCGCCGGTGCAGAAGCTGTAGGACGCGAACGCGGACACCGCACACGGCGAAGGCCGCGCGGCCCTCGGGCC
>NZ_JBSGXU010000084.1:0-32466 GCF_053610205.1 Streptomyces sp. NPDC054932
ACGCCGGCCGCCTCTGCGTCCCGCTACCGTCCGGTCCGGTCCGGTCCGGTGCGGGGTTCTTCCTTCGTTTCTTGCTTCACGGGCACGGGCGGTGTGCTCATGTCGGGCTGCGGGTGGCGGACAGGGTCAGGGAATGGACCCAGGGCTGGTCGGAAAGGGCCTCGACGTCCTCGCGGGAGAGCGTGCCCGTCAGCACCGTGCCGCCGCCCACCGCACTGTCGACGCCCCGATTGCCCAGCTGCTCGAGCCGGTCCGGTGAGGGCGGTTCGGTCAGGCGTACGAGCACCAGCAAGTCCCGGGCCTGGGGGGAGCGGCCCGGGGCGTCGATGGCCATGGCGAGCGAGGCGTCCAGCTTCCGGTAGTCCACGGGTCGATTCTCAGAGATTGGCGGCGTTGATGAGGCCGTGCCCCCACTTGGGGTCGAAGCTGCCCGGGGCGGCGCCGGGGACGGCCGCGTTCTCCCGGAGGAGTTCCAGCAGCTTCCGTGGGTCACAGCCGCGATCGCGCTCCAGGATCAGGGCGGCGAGACCCGCGACGAAGGGGGAGGCCATGCTGGTTCCCTGGAACGCCACGTGCTGATCGTCCGTGACGAAGGCCGGCTCGATGTCGAGGGCGTCCCGGGACAGCGCTGAGACGATCATGGCCCCGGGCGCGGTGATGTCGGGCTTCTGCGCCCCGTCCCGGCGAGGCCCCTCGCTGCTGAAGCTCGCGATGTCGCCGAGTTCCAACCAGGTCGCCTCCCGGTCGATGCCGTCGATGTCCCTCCACTCGGTACGGGTGGTGAAGGCGGCCACTGTGATCGCCGACGTGGCGGCGCCGGGCGAACCGACCTTGACGGCGTCGTGCACGGCGGGTCCGCTGAACTGCGGCTGCGGCCTGGCAACGGAGCGGCCGAGCATCCAGACGTCGACCTTGCCGCTGGTGACGTTCGCGCCGCGGAGCAGCAGCCGCCACTTGCCGGGGCCGGTGTTGCCCGGACCGGGGGTGCTGTCCGGCTCGACCTGGACGAGGAAGTTGATGTCGCCGTTGGCCGCGTTGGGGCCCGGCGTGGTGATCTGGACCTTGCCTCCCGGGAGGTCGAAGACCTGGCTCGGCTTCTCCCCTTCCAGTACCGGTTGGAACGGGGTCGTCGCGCCGTTCGGGGAGGCCATGGCGATCTCGAGCCGGTCGCTGCCCGCGTACCAGCCGTTGAGCAGGAACACGTCCGGTTCGCCATCGAACATCCCGGGGTGACAGGGGACTTGGCGGGTGGCTCCCTGCGGGACTGTGATCCGGGCGTGGAGGTCGTCGTCGCCCTCGTTGCCGGCGGCGCAGACCACGATGCGGCCGGGGCCGCACTCCTCCTCGATCGACTTGGACATCGTGTCGGTGCCGTCGTGCGCGTCGAAATGGCCGCCGAGGCTGAGGTTGACGACCGCCGGCATGTCCAGGTCGCGGGCGACGCGGAAGATGTACTGGATTCCGTCGACGATGTGGGCGTCGTCGAAATCCGTCTTGACGATCACCAGGCGCGCCTCGGGGGCGATGCCCTCCGCACCGGCGGCGATGCCGGCGACGTGGGTTCCGTGGCCCTCGACGTCACGGGACAGGGTGGCCATGGCCATCCCGGCGTTGGCGAACTCCGCTCCGTAGCGGCCCTCCGGCACTCCGGAGCCGCTGCGCACCGTCTGGTCCCAGATCCGTTCGATGCGCCCGGTGAAGGCCGGGTGCTGCGTGTCGAGGCCGGTGTCGACGATGCCGATGACCACGCCCTTGCCGGTCAGTCCGGAGTTCGTCCGGAACTGTGACACGCCGACCTTCTGCTGGGCGGGCTTCATGTACGGGCGCAGCCGGTTGGCGGGCACGATGCGCTTGATGCCGGGATGCTCGCTGAGCCGTTCGAGCGCGTCGATGTCGACGATGGCGGTCCGTACTCTCTTGCCACCCTCGTTGAGCACGACGCCACTGCCGAGATCGCCGTTGAGGAGGGTGTCCGGGTCGCATTCGAGGGTGACGACGACACGGAGGGGCTTGGCTCGTTCCCGGACGGAGACGAGGCCGAGCATCCGGGCCTGCGGTTCAAGGGGCTCGCGCCTGCCTCCTTCCTGCTGATAACGCTCGTACGTCGCTGCCAGCGGAGGCGCAAGCTTGGTGTAGTCCATGGCTGCTCTTCCCTACGGGGCTCGTCGAGGTGGTCGTCTCCAGACTTGACCCCCGGGCGGCCGGAGTGCACGGCCGACATGCCCTCTCTTGCGGACGTCACTCTGTTGGTTGCGCAGGCGGGTGCCGGGCTGACCGCGGCGGTTGACGAGGTCCTGCTCGGGCCCGGCGAGGGCATGGCCGAGGTCGGGAACCAGCCCCGTACGGCCCATCAGCGGTTGCGGAACCAGGCCGGCCTGCCCTCACCACCACCTGGACCGGCACCCGCCCCACCGGCCTGCCGGGCAGCGTGCCGGCGAACGCGTGCTGAGCCGCATGGGCGGGCACCTTCCGGCGCCCCGCGATAATCGGACGAACCGGCGAACGGGGTCGGCAGCAGGCGCTCGCAGCCGTTGCGCAGCACGGAGGTCAGCCGCCGTGCACGAACAGTGCCCGGACCGTTTCGGCGGCCATGTCGCGCAGCCAGATGTGGGCACGGTCGTCGTCGTAGCGCTGGTGCCAGAGCAGGTACAGGGGTACGTCGGGCAGCGGGAGCGGCAGCGGCAGTGTGACCAGGCCGAGTTGGTCCCGGGCAGCGCGGGTGACCGCGTCGGGGAGGGTGACGACCAGGTCGGTGCCGAGCGCGAGTTGGAGGGCGAAGGCGGCGGTGGGCCCGGCGGCGATGACACGGCGTTCGCTGCCGCGCGTGGCCAGGGCGTCATCGATCGGGTCGCGCAGGCTGCCGCGCCGCGAGACGGTGAGGTGTTGGGCGGCCGCGTAGCGCTCGAGGCTCAGTGGCCCTTCGGTGAGCGGGTGGCCCGGGCGTACGGCGACGACCAACCGGTCCCTGCCGACGAGGCGGTGGCGGATGTCGGGGAGCGTCGGAGCGCTGGAGCTTGATTCGAGGTCGACCTCGCCCCGGCGCAGCTCGGGGGTGTCCGTGCCGGGTTCGGCGGGCAGGCGCAGCTGGACGCCGGGGGCTTGGCGGTGGACGGCGGCGATCAGGGCGGTTCCGCAAGCGGCGGTCAGGGCGTCGTGCCAGCGCACGGTGAACACCCGTTCCAGAGCCGAGAGGTCGAGTTCCTGGTGCGTGGAAAGGAGTTGATGGGCCTGCTGCACGAGGGCGTGGACCTGGGCGCGCATGGCCAGCGCGCGGGTGGTGGGGACCATGCTGCGGCCGGTGCGGACCAGGATCTGGTCACCGGTTGCCTTGCGGATGCGGCCCAGGGAGCGGCTCATCGCCGGTGAGGTGACGTGGAGGCGTGCTGCCGCGCCGGCGACGCTGCCCTCTTCCAGCAGGGCGTCCAGGGCGGTGAGCAGGTTCAGATCCAGTTGCATGGCAGTAACTCTACAAGTGACAAGCATGCACTTGTTGTTAATGATCCGGCGCCCTACCTTCGAAGTGCGGGGGCGAGACAACCGCCTCGCTCCACCCCGCTTCCACCGATCTTCCAGGGAGACCGCCATGAGCACAGCCATGCCTTTCGACGCCGGTACGACGCTCCTGTCCGACGTGACCGCCGCGGTGAAGTCCGCAGGTGTCACGCTGCGCGACCGCTACACCTCGCACGCCCGGGGCGTGAGTCTCGACGAGGTCGTCGGCGAGATCCACGCCAACGACGACGCGGTGCTGGACGTGCTGCGGGAACCGCTGCTGCGGGCCCGGCCGGGGTCGCAGTGGGCCGAGGACGAGCTGGCCGGTGGCGCGCTCCCGGCCGGGGAGTGGTGGGTCGTCGACCCGGCCGAGGGCAACATCAACCACGTCCACGGCCTGGAGGACTGGGCCGTCACCGCAACCCTGGTCCGCGACAACCGGCCGGTACTCACCGTCGTCCACCTGCCGCTGACGGGCGACACCTACACCGCCGTGGCCGGCGGCGGTGCCCACCTCAACGACCGGCCGCTGAAGGTGTCCGCCAAGACCGACCTGGGTGCCGCGCTCATCGGCACCGGCCAGGCCAGGCCCGGCGAGGACGAGCGCACCTTCCGGCGGATCGGTGACTCCGTCACCGCCATGCTCATCAACGGACTCGTCGTGCGCGTGTCCGTCCCCGCCACGATGCAGCTCATCCATGTCGCCGCCGGACGCATGGACGCGTTCTGGCAGTTCTCCGACGTCCGTTCCGGCCTGGTCGCCGGCGCCCTGCTGGTCTCCGAGGCCGGAGGCACCGTCACCGACCTGGCGGGCGAACCCTGGAACGCGGGCAGCCGCGACTTCCTGGCCGCCGCCCCGGGCATCCACACGGCCGCCCTCAAGGTCCTCTCGCCGATCGCCTGACCGACACCTCCACACTTCCCGCCCGACACCGCAAGGAGCATCACCTCATGACCCGCATCGGCATTCTGGGCGCCGGCCGCGTCGGCACCAACCTCGCCGGCAAGCTCGCCGCCACCGGACACCACGTCACCCTCGGCCGCCGGAGCCCGGTGGAGGAGACCGCAGCGGCCGCCGAAGGCGCAGCCCCCGGAGTCTCCTTCGCCGACCAGCGCACCACCGCGCGCACCGCGGACATCGTGATCAACGCGACGCCCGGCGACAGCTCCCTGGAGCGCCTCACCGACCTGCGCGACGAGCTCTCGGGAAAGATCCTCGTCGACGTCTCCAATGCCACCCGCGATGCCGGAGACGGCCTGCCCGGCGACCTGTGCTATCCCGGCAGCAGCCTCGCCGAGAAGCTCCAGGCCGCGCTCCCCGACACCCATGTGGTCAAGACCCTCAACACCATGCTGTTCATGGTCATGACCGCTCCCGAAACCCTGGCCGCCCCGCCGACCGTCTATGTCTCGGGCAACGACGAAGACGCGAAGAAGACCGTCACCGGGCTGCTCGGCGACCTGGGCTGGCAGCCCGAACGGATCGAGAACCTGGGCGACATCACCACAGCCCGAGCCACCGAAGCCATGATCCTGGTGGTTCCCCACGTCCTGCGCCGGCACGGCTTCCAGCCCTTCGCCGTCTCCCTCGCCCGCTGACCCTCCGGTTTGGTCCGCACGCCGCACGCCGCACGCCCCAAGCCGCCGGCCGTCAACCACGGCGCGGATGCGACCCTTTCCTACTCGTCGGAGTCGTCGGCGGGTGAGGACGGGGGCGGGGGCGGCTCGGGGGTGTTGTCGAGGATGCGATCGATCCGTTCGACGCTGTCCGCAGGTGCCGGTCCGGTCGGGTCGACGGCACGGCCCGGCATGCCGGGACCCTTGGTCCGCAGGGCGTTCACCAGGGCCTCGGTCCGCTCCCCGTGGCCCGCCTGCGAGGCATGTTCCAGCGTGACGAGGAATCCGTTCACCTCGGTCCAGTCCGCGAGCCGCCACTCGTCGCGCACCTCGGTGAGCAACTCCCTCAGGTCTAAGAGCAGTTCGGCATCCATGGAACCGGGCACCGGCGTGTCGTCAGTCATGGCCCGAGCATAGGCGGGCGAGGAGTCCCGCGTCCCCGCCCCCGCATTCCTCGCCACAGGCTGACACCGAGCAGGCCCGTCCCCGCGAGGCCGGCCGCCAGCAGCGCGGCCGACAGCGAACGTCCCGGGTCGACGGGGGCCCGCAGCACCGATCCCACCCAGCTCTCGGCACACCAGCCCACCGCCGCCGCCACGCCGAGCAGCGCCGCGACCACCGGCACCGTCCGCCCGCGACCTCGGCCCCCGCCCCCCTGTCCGGGGACGGAGGAGGCCAGCAACAGGGCGAGGCAGGCCAGCAGTGTGATCAGAGCCGGCTCCACCCGCCGGGGGACCGGTACGTCGTACGCGAGCGACTGGACCGCCGCCAGCAGCATCAGCAGAGAGCCGATCACCGCGGTGTTGCGGGTGGTGATCCGCTCGTGCCGGCCGGCCGCGGCCTCCGCCGCCAGGCGCACCTGCTCGGCGACGGCCGTCTCGGCAGCGGCAGTGGCGTACCGGCCGCGCTCGTCGACGGAGGCCAGCCATGCGCCCAGGTCCTCGGCCTGTTCGGCGACCCGCCCGGCGGCGTCGAGGTCCGCCGCCATGGGCGAGCCGGGAGGTGGGTCGGGCAGGTCGCCCCCGAGGGCCACCCGCAGGTTGTGCGCCACGATTCCGGCGTCCCGGGCGTCCTGCGCAAGCCGCGCCCGCAGGGTGGCGGGCTCCAGCAGGTCGGTCGCCGTCCGGATCAGCAGGGCCCGCCCGGTCGGCACGATCCCGGGGCCGGTCGCCCCCCGTACCAGTTCGACGAGAGCCGCCACGTCCTCCTCGACCCGGGCGACGGCGGTCCGCGCCACGGCCGACCGCGAAGCCACGGCCGCCGCCAGCCGGTCCAGTCCGGCCGTGTGCAGGAGGTAGCGGCCCACGGGCGCGAGTCGGGGCGTGCCGTCCGTCCACGTCCACCGGTCCAGTTCGTCCTCACCGCCCGCCGGCGCCACGACGACCAGGCTGCGCGTGCCCGTCCCGCCGCCGCGCGCGACCTCGGTGACGAGCAGCCCCCCGGTGGTGGCCGTCATCGGGACGGGCGTGCCCGCGCCGGCCGACCGCAGGGACGGCGGCAACGCGGCGTCGACGGCCGCCCGGACGGTCGGCTCCGCGAGCGGGGCTCCCGCCCACGGGGCCGGGGCGACCGCAGTGAGCAGCACGGCGGTGCCGGGCGCGGACCCGGGCGGGACGACTCGTTCCCACGCCGCGAGCAGCTCCTGCCAGTCCCCGTCGGGAGGCGAGAGGGTGACGGCGACGCACAGCCGGTCGCGGTACCGCCGGAGCACGACCTGCTGCAGCCCGGCGGTGCCGGGCGCGGTGTCGGCCGTACGCAGCACGGCGTCCCCGACGGGCTCGGCGGCTGCGGACGGCCCGGTGAAGGGCGGGGCGAACGGCGGCCGGCTTCCGGGCCCGCTCCGGTCCACGACCGGCCAGTGGGCCAGGGCAGCGGCCCACAGGTCGCGCAGCCGGGTACGTCCGGCCTCGTCGTCACCGACGACGACGTACCCGACGAGACAGCGCTGCCCCAGAACGGCGGGCGACGGAGCCGTACTCACCGCTCACCTCCGACCGCCCGCTCCCACACCTCGACGAGCGGCGCCGATTCGGGCCGCCTCTCGGCGAACGCGGCGAGCTCCTGCCTCCACACGCTCCCGCGTACCGGGTCACTGCCGAGCACATCCGCGATCCGGGACACGGGCTCGGACACCTCCCGCAACGCCTCCTCGGATGCGGCCCCGACTTCCGATGCCAGTCGGTCGAGTCGGGCCAGGACGGAGACCAGAAGGGCCTCGGCGAGGCGCGGCCCGTCCTCGCCCACCGCATGCCCCACGATGGGGGCCACCTCGCCGGCGCGGGCGGTGTCCGTACCCAGCGTGCTTCTGAGCAGTCCGGTCAAGGCCGAGGGGTCCTCCAGTGCCCCTGCGATCCGCCTGAGCATGCGGTTCCCCTTCGCGTCCTGGGAGAGCCTCAGCACGGACCAGGCCGAGGCCAGCGCCGGCTCGGACAGCCACAGGTCGGGCTCCTGCGCGAACAGTTCCGGGGCGAGCTCCCGCAGGAAGGCCCCGTCGTCGCCGGCGGCGGTCCGGAGCTGTTTGGCCGCGTCTGCCGTGCAGAAGACCGCGATCCGGTTGCGTACGGCCTCCTCCTGGACCGCCTCGACCCCGTACGCGCGTGCCAGGCCGAGCAGTCCCCGCAGGGTTCGCAAGGTGATCGGCCCGGCCGCCGCGTCGTCCGGTGATGCGGCCTCCCAGAACTCCTCGACGGCTCGTTCGGCGTCATCGGTCAGCATCTCGGGGTGGTCGAGGAGGAAGGCGTGGTGGCCGTCCAGCGAGGTCTGGAGGAACCACCGGGTGCGGAGCTCCGCGAAGGACACCGGGATCGTGAGCCAGTCCGGCGGGTCGGTGCCCAGCGTGGTACGCCAGTGCCCGTCGAACTCGTCGCCCAGCTCCTCCCGGATGCCCCGGAGTTCTTGGCGCAACTGGATGCGCCGGGCACCCACCGCTTCCGGAGCCGCCATCAGACCGGCCAGGATCCGCAGGTAGTCCTCGATGCTCTCCGGAGCGAAGCCATTGACCTCGCCGACCAGGGAGGTCATCACATGTGCGGCGCTCTCCAGGCGCCTCCACAGGGTGCGGACGTCCTCGTCGCGCCCGATCCGGGTCAGCGCGGCGGCCAGCTCCGTGGCCACGGCGACCGTGTCCTGGGCCGTCTCGTGATCGAGGGGATCGTCCACGCCGAGCAGCACGTCAAGGGCCTCGGACAACAGCACGACGGCCTCGGCCTCCGGCACTTGACCGGCCCGTCGCCTCAGCAGGAACGCCAGATCGGGGGCGAACGGTTCGGGCCGTCGTGCGTGGCCCTCTCGCAGGAGCTCCAACGCCTCGCTCTCCAGGGCATCGGCCCGATCGGGCCGGGACTCGGGCGTCCCTGCCGGCCGCTTGCCGTCCGGCGCCGCTCCGGCCCCCGCCGACTCGGCCCCCACGTGCTCGATGCGCCGTAGGACTCGGGCCAACTCCAGCAGCAGCGAACTTATTTCGGCGGCGTGAGCGTCCGGCTCCTGCAGGACGAGCGGGCGCAGCAGCGTCAGGGCCGCATCGAGACACCCGGCGGCGCGTTGCAGACCCGGGAGCCGCTCGGCGGGTCCGACCGCGCCCTCGTTCTCGGGCTCGACGACCTGGGCCACTCCCATCAGCGCCCGCACGAGCGGGAGACGGCCGAATTCAGGACTGTCCGCGAAGCGTTCCCGCAGGACGCCCAGGAACCGCTCTATGCGATCGGTGGCGAGTGCCGACCGCCCGGACTCGTCCACTGCGGTCAGGAACCGTGTTGTACCCGTCGACCAGGAGGCCGCGTAGCGCTCGGGGTCCTGTGCACGGAGACCGTCCAGCAGGTCCATCGCCTCGGCGGCGTGATCGTAGGCCTCGCCGCGGATCCGCTCCCGCTGCTCCGTGCCCTCCGCAGTCACCACGTTCACCTGCGACAGGAGTACGCCCGACAGGTTGAGCAGGGCGGAAGCGAGTATCTCGGTGGCGTCGGGCCGGTTCCGCGCGAGGAGACGCAGGCGGGTGACGGCCTCGGTGGCGTGGAGGTAGGCGAGGGAGAAATTCCGCTCCTCCCCTCGGACGGCGGTCAGTTGTATCTCCACGAGCGCCCGGGCCCTGGCCTCCGGCCAGGCCCGGGGCCCCGGCCCGTCGTGCACCGAAAGCAGCGCACGGGCCTCCTCCGCGGAGGCGACCGCCTCACGTATCAGTCCCCGCTGGCGCAGGATCTCGGACCGGTTGCGCAGGTTGTCGGCGAGGAGGCGACGGATGCGCTGGGGAGCCTCGGCGAAGGCGTCCCGGAGGGACGCGACGGCGATCGCGCTCATCCGGTCGGCCAGGTCGAGCCGGTCGAGCGCGGCGAAGAGCACTCCCGCGTCGCCCAGCAGGGGCAGCAGGTCGGCGTCGAGGACGACGGCGGGGACGGAGCCCGGCTCCTGCGTGCCGGACGTGGGCTGCTCCAGCCCCGCCGCCGAGACGAAGGCGTCCAGTGCGGCAAGCGCATCGCGCGGATGGCCCGCCACGTGTTCGGCACCGGCCTGCTTGAGGCACACGTAAGGCTTCAGGTGGGCGGCGGGGCGGCGGCGGGTCAGCTCCAGCGCCCGGTGCAGAGCGGCGCGCGCCCCGTCGGTGTCGGCCAGCTGGGTTTCGGCCTCCCGCAGCAGCGCCGCGACCAGCGCGGGAAGGGCGAGGGACAGTTCGTAGTCCTCGTCCACGAGCCTTTCGTAAGCCTCTCGCGCCTCCACCGCGTGCGCGTGCGCGAGTTCTGTTTCGCCCATCAGGAAGCGCATCTGGGCCGCCTGCTCCAAAGTCTGCGCGAGCACCCCCACGTCCAGGAAGTCGAGTTCGTCCGCGAGGTCGTCCTTCACGAGCCCGCGCGCGACCGCGAGTGCCGTCTCCAGGGAGGGAAGTGCCTGGCGGGCGTACCCGTGGTCCACGATCTGCCGGGCGACGCTCCGGGCACTGTCGACCAGTTGCCGGAAGCCCTCTGTCCGCTCCGTCCGCTCCGTCAGGTCGGCCAGACCGGCCAGACCGGCCAGACCGTCCTGCCCGGCCGCCGCAGCGTGGTCACCGTGGTGATGCCACAGGTACGGGGCCTCGACGAGCGGCAGACCGCTGTCGTACCAGTCCCGCACGGCTGCCAGTACGGCGTTGGCGACTCCGACGGCGTCGGCATCGAAGGGGGCGTCGGCGGTGGGGGTGAAAGGGGGCCGGAGCACGTCCGCCACGCTCTGGTGGGCGATCCGGTAGGTGGCAGGCCCCGGGGCGCCCCCGAACGGGCCGGACGGCCGGGCCGTGTCGGTCCCGTCGCCGTCCGCCGACCCGAACACGTCCTGAATGACGTACCGGCCGAGCGACGACAGCACCCACTCCACGTCCCGCCCCTCGTAGTGCTCCGCCGCCGCCACGTCCAGCAGCCTGTCGGCCCGGGCGAGGGCCGTGGCCACGACCAGCCACTCGGCCTCGGGGAAACCGGACCCGAGGCCCCAGGTGAGGGCGGTCAGCAGGGTCCGCGCGTGCTCCGTGGCCCGCTCGGCGAGGGCGGCCCGGGGCGGGGCCGGAACGGTGTCGAGGTCCCGCCGGACGGCCTCGCCGACGCTGCCGCCGAGCCGGGCCGCCCAGTCCGGGCGGGAGGTGTCGACGCTGGTGGGACGGGACACGAGCAGGTCGGTGAGGAGACGGGCGAGCAGGAACGCCCCCGCGTCGTCGTCCTGCACGGAACCGAGGACGTGCTCGGCGACCCGACCGGCTTCCTCGGCCCCGAAGGCGGCAGCGCCGATCCCCGTCACGGCACCGGTCAACCGCCGTGCCACGTACGTGCGGACGGCCTCGGCCCCGCTCTCCCGGAACTCGGGTGCTCCCAGATCGACATCCGCGTCCCGGTCCCCGCACAGCCTGGCCAGCAGCCCGCGCGCCTCGGCGCCGTCGTCCGGAAGGTCCCGGGTCGCGACGAGGACGACCGCCGACTCCCCGAGGGGGACGACAAGCCGTTCGACGATGTCGAAGGCGTCGCGGCGCCGCCGCCCGTTGCCGAGGGTCCGGTACGAGCGCGCCTCGTCCAGCCCGTCGAAGACCAGTACGACCGGCTCTGCTGCGGAGGCGGGGAGGGCCTGCGGGGAACCGGCCCGGTCCCGGCCGTGGCGCGCCTCGCGCACGGCCGCGACGAGACTCTCGGCATCGCGCGGCATCATGTCGTCCCGGGCCGTGAGCACGCCGGCGCCGATCAGCTGTCCGTCGATCAGCCCGGCCAGGCCGTCGGCCGTCCGGCCCCGGGCGTGAACGTGCGCGTGCACGGACCCGGGCCCCGGGTCGGCGTGGTCCAGCGCGACCGACGACCCGAGCAGCAGGGCCCGCCGGTCCGGGTCGGACAGGGTGACGACCCGGCCGATCACGGCGGACTTCCCACTGCCGGGCGGCCCGGTCAGCGTCCACACGCCCGGCTCGCCCCGCGTCATCCGCGAGACGACCAGATCGACCTCGGTCCGGCGGCCGCTGAACATGCTCGGCCCGGTCACGTCACCGCTGCCGTGCGCCGCTTCCAGGAGGTGCTGGACCACCTGGGGCCCGGTGCCCGGCACGTAGCGGGGGTTGCGGAACATCCCGTACGGCTGGGCGACGACGGGCACCCCGCCGCCTCCCGCACCCTCCTCCGGTCCCGTCGTTCCGGACGCCCCCCGGCGGTGTCGCATCCCCGGCCGCTGCGGGTTTCGGGTGAACTCCGGCAACTGCGTGGAGGTCGCCCCCACCACCGTCGGCCAGAGGCCGAACAGTTCGTCGATCACGTCGTCTGCCCCGACGAACGGCTGCCCGGCGGTCCAGTTCCGCATGTGGGGGCTCCCGTCCCGGGGCCCCTTCTCCAGGACCTTCCGCAGATGGTGGGTGAGCACGCCCTGAGTGGCGGTGCGATGCTCCACAGCGGCGGTCAGCAGCCCGATCCACAGGAAGTCGCCGGCGCCCTCGGCCCGTTTGACGGCGTTCTCGACGGCGTCCGCCACCGCCACGGCGGACTGCGCGGAGGCGGCCGAACAGCAGTCGAACACCATCAGGAGCTGCCGGGCCCCGGAGGTCGCGGCCCAGGTCACCAGCCGCTCGGCCGCGACCGCCGGATCCCAGACCCCGTCCTCACCACGCTCCGTGTCGCGGACGGCGAGCACCAGCCGGCCGTCCTCGGCGGGCTCGCCGTGCCCGCTCCACAGCACCATCAGATCGGTCGGCGGCGGCACGATGGCCGCGGCGCCGGATGCCAGGGCGGGTCCCCCGATCAGCTCCTCCACCTCACCGGCGGTCGGATCGGCGAGGACTGTCGGCGTGTACGCCCGCTCGATCCGGGGCGGCCCGGCGGCCAGTACCCGGCCGATCCGCCCGACGTCCCGGGCCGGCCGGGCCAGATCATCCAGGTCGAGGCTGTCGTAACGGGAGACGCCGATCCCGACGTAGCGGAGCCCGGGGACGTGTCCCGCGTGCACCGGCCGTGCCCCCTCCTCGCCGGACGCGCCGGTGCTCCCGCTTCCCGTCCCGCCGCTCCCGCTTTCGTGTTCCTGCCCTGTTCCTGTGGTCCCGGACCCCGTGGTCCCGGTGCCCGCCCCCGTGCTTGCGCCGTCCTCCGGACGATTCACTTCGATCCCCCTCCGCCCGCGCCCCTCACCGACCACAACACCTGTGCCACGTGATGGTGTTGTGACGGCACGCCCCTACCCATCCGCAGACTCCCGGACTCCTTCTCGGAGGGAGTCGGCGTCCGCTGTGCCAACCCACCTCGCGGCCGTCGCCGAGGTGCACCTCGGCGAACCACGGACACCGATCAGTGCCACCTTGCCGGCCTGTCCTTCGCAGCTCCGAGAAAAAGGTGCGCTCCGACCGTTTGGACTGACGGAGTCCGGCCACAAGCGTGGTCATGGGAGTCCGCGGCGGTGAGCGGCGCGGACTCCCGAGCGGGCCCGAGCCGCGTGGTGGCATCCCCCCGCCATCGCGCGGCCGGCCGGACGCGATCGCGCATGTCCGCGGCGACCGTCCCGATCAGCAGTTACGGGAAGGCCCCTAGCGTGAAATGAGCCTGACTGTCGGGCGTACGCATGGTTGCAACCCTTTGGGGTGGTCGGATGCATTCCGATGGGCGTAGGGCGGTCGAAACGCCGTACGGTCGAGCCGGCATCCAGTCGGTCAGGGCCCCGCAGGGAGAAGGTCAAGATGGCATGGCCAAGGCGGCAGGAGGGCGGCGAATTCCTCGCGGCTCTCGCCAGGGAAGTGGCGAATTTGGACCCCGAGAGTCGACCGGCCTTCATGGAGGTCGCTCAGCAGTACCTCGATTTCCAGTACCGTAAAATCCGCCTGATCTCGGCCTCGTTCACATTCGTGGGGGTCTTGATCTCGTATGTTTCCTTCTTCTTGGCCACAAAGGGCGACCCCTATCAGTCCGCTGTCGTGGCCGTTGCCGTGGCGGTAGTCATGGGGACCGTGACGGCCTACCTCATGGGACACACCCCCCACAAGGCGAATCCACTTGCTTCGATTTCGCCTCAGTAGAACGCGATCCGACGCGGCTCCGACGTTCAAGTCGTGCGAGACGTCTGCGCGTATCGAGCGTCCGAAATCTCCAGAATGCGGCCGTCCACGGTTCCGGCGAGCAAGTGCCCCGCAGGCGTCACGGCGAGCGACAGCGCCGTGGTCGGAGCTCCGTCCACCTCCAGGTCGGTGTGCCAGCGCACCGAGCCGTTGTCGGCGTCCAGCGCCGTCAGGGCGCCGCAGTTGTAGGCCACGTAGACGGTGTCGCCGTCGGCGTCGAGGGCGGTGGCGGGATGATCGGTGCGGTGTTGCCACAGCACCGTGCCGTTCAGGGACCGCCGTACGACGTAGGCGCCACCGGGCTGGAGACCGTGTCCGTGGTGGACGGCGCCGGCGTACACCAGAGACCGGTCGATCTCGACTGCGGGACCGCCGAAATGGTGTTCCTCCGGTACCCAGGCGTGAGGAAAGAGCCGCCGCAGGGTTCCGTCGGCGCCCACGGCGGCGACCCACTTGTCCCGGTGCGGCTCGTCCGGGTCGGTTCCCACCAGTACGTACGGCCGGCCGGCGCGACGGACCGGAAACGCGTGATTGAACACGTCGAACCCGCCGACCTCCGGACCTTCCGCCGAACCGTCGAGATCGAACATCATCAGCCGGTGGGGTTGCTTGCGGCGGCCGTTCAGGGGCCTCAGGATCGTCCTTCGGTCACCTGAGACGAGTACCGTGAGCACGCCCGGGTTCAGGGTCTCCAGCACCTGCCCCGCGTCGACGGAGATCCGGGCCACCCGGGGTGCGGACGCCTCCCAGCGCCTTCCCTTCCGGCGGCCCCGGCGTTCGGCGTTGGCCCAGACGGATGTTCCGTCGGACCCGAGGAGCAGCTGGCGGCCGCCTTCCTCGTCCTCGACCGCCCACTGCAGCTCTCCTGACGGCAGCCACGACTCCACCAGAACACCGTCCAGGGCCGCCAGCACGCGGCCGTCCCGCAGGCCCTCGACCGCCCACACCCGTCTGCGCAGGGACCACCGCCGACCATGGGCGGCCGCGAGGTCCGTGAGGAGCCGGGCGGCCTCCGCGCTGTGATCCGGCCGGGCGGCCGGCCCGGCGGGGGCGGCCAGTTCCTCGGGAGTGATTCCCTGCTGTCCGACGGCAGCCCAGTCCGCGCGTGTGACGACGCCGGCGTGCCCCTGCCGGTGTGCCTGCGGGTTGTCCCGGTCGTCGCACGGCGCCAGGACCAGACGCAGCGCTGTTGCGCCGCGCCACTCCACGCTGAGCACCTCCCGCGGGTGGGGCAGGGCGGACACCACCTTGCCGGTGTCCAGGTGGATCAGCAGCAGCTCGCCCTCGAAGGAGTAGCCGCCGTCGTAACGCCCGGTTCCGACGGCCAGCAGGGGAAGGGTGGGGTGGAAGGCGAGGGACCGTACGGGGTACCGGGACCGGACCGGATGCCGACACCGCAGGCCGTCCCGCTCGTAGATGCCGATCCGGTGTCCCGTCCAGCCGGAGTCCGCAGTCGCCCCGCCGCTCCACTGCACCCACCCGAGGTCCCCGCTCGCGGCGATCGTCCGCGAGCGATCGTCGACGACGGCCAGAGCCGGCTCTCCGATCTCGGCGAACGGCCCGTTGCCGAAAACGGTGCGGACGATCGGTACAGGGGTCATGCAGGGTCCCTTCCACGGCGGTATGTGCACGTCCGGCGCCCCGGAACGGGCCGTCGGCACCTCATGATCCCGACCGGTGGCGGCCTGCGCCAATGGTTTCGTCCGTACCCAGGGCACACCGTGCCACCTGCGCCGATGTGGTACCTGCGGTCGTATTGCGTGCCCGCAGGGGCGCTGTCCCGCACCCATCGGGAATACCCCTGGCGCACCCTCCGTTCCCGGGTATAGTTGAATCGTAAACAACCTTGGGAAGGGGAGTCATGCAGTTCGGGATCTTCACCGTCGGTGACGTCACGGCCGATCCGACGACCGGACGCGTGCCGGGCGAGCACGAGCGCATCAAGGCGATGCTCGCCATCGCACAGAAGGCCGAGGAGGTCGGCCTCGACGTCTTCGCCACCGGCGAGCACCACAACCCGCCGTTCGTCCCCTCCTCGCCGACGACGATGCTCGGTTACATCGCCGCGCGCACCGAGAACCTGATCCTGTCCACCTCGACGACGCTGATCACCACGAACGACCCGGTGAAGATCGCCGAGGACTTCGCGATGCTCCAGCACGTCGCGGACGGCCGGGTCGACGTCATGATGGGCCGCGGCAACACCGGCCCGGTCTACCCCTGGTTCGGCAAGGACATCCGCGACGGCATCGACCTCGCCATCGAGAACTACGCGCTGCTGCGCCGCCTGTGGGACGAGGACGTGGTCACCTGGAAGGGCAAGTTCCGTACGCCGCTCCAGTCCTTCACCTCGACCCCCCGCCCCCTGGACGGCGTCGCGCCCTTCGTGTGGCACGGCTCCATCCGCTCGCCGGAGATCGCCGAGCAGGCCGCCTACTACGGCGACGGCTTCTTCCACAACAACATCTTCTGGCCCGCCTCCCACACCCGGCAGATGGTGAACCTGTACCGGGAGCGCTACGCCCACTACGGGCACGGCACCCCCGAGCAGGCCGTCGTCGGGCTCGGCGGCCAGGTGTTCATGCGCAAGAACTCGCAGGACGCGGTGCGCGAGTTCCGTCCGTACTTCGACAACGCACCCGTTTACGGCCACGGCCCGTCGCTGGAGGAGTTCACCTCCCAGACACCGCTGACCGTGGGCTCGCCCCAGCAGGTCATCGAGCGGACCCTGTCCTTCCGGGACTACGCCGGCGACTACCAGCGCCAGCTGTTCCTGATCGACCACGCGGGCCTGCCCCTCAAGACCGTCCTGGAGCAGCTCGACCTCCTCGGCGAGGAGGTCGTGCCGGTGCTGCGCAAGGAGTTCGCGAACCTGCGCCCGGCCGGCGTACCGGACGCACCGACGCACTCCGCCCGCGTGACGGCGGCCCGGCAGACCACGACGGAGGGGACGCAGGAATGAAGCTCATCGTCGTATCGGCGGGGCTGAGTTCACCCTCCTCGACCCGCCTGCTCGCCGACCGCCTCGCCGCCGCGACACTCGGTCACGCGGACGCCCGGCTCGAAGTGATCGAACTGCGGGAGCTGGCGACGGAGATAGCCCGGCATTTCGTCACCGGGTTCCCGTCCGCCCGACTGGCCGCCGCGCTCGACGCGGTGGCCGCCGCGGACGGCCTGATCGCCGTGACGCCGGTGTTCGCGGGCTCGTTCAGCGGCCTGTTCAAGTCCTTCTTCGACCTCATCGACAAGGACGCCCTCACCGGTAAGCCGGTCCTCCTCGGTGCGACCGGCGGCACGGCCCGGCACTCCCTGGTCACCGAACACGCCCTGCGCCCGCTGTTCACCTACCTGCGTGCGCTCGTCGTGCCGACCGCCGTGTACGCGGCCTCGGAGGACTGGGGCGAGGACGGGCTGGCATCGCGGATCGCCCGGGCGGGCGCGGAACTGGCGCGCTTCATGGTGCCCGCCGCCCGGGACACGGCCCCGGCCGTCGCCCCGAATGTCGACACCGCCGCCGCGATAGCACCCCGTTCGCTCACGGGGGCGATCACGTCGGTGGATCCGGCGGACGGCTTCACGGTGGTGCCGTTCGAGCACAGGCTGGCCGCCCTGCGCGCCGAGTAGCCGCAGCCGCCCGGGAGTCGGAGCCGGAGCCGTCCGCCCGGCCCGGCTCCCCGGCCGATCCGGCGAAAGCGTGGCCGCCTCTACAGTGGGCAGGAGCGTGCCGGGAACCACCTCGGCCGAGTGGTTCCATTTTCTCGAGTCTGTGAATTGATCGACGATGATCCGGAAGTTCAAGTATCGACTCAGGAGTCCGCTCGGCGGACTGGCAGCAGATCTCTCGGCCCGTACGGTGCCGCCGGGCGGGGCGTCGGCTCCGTTCGTGCGGATCCACCGCGGAGTGCGCCTCCTGCTTCCGGGGTCGGGCATGTACTGGGAGGACCTGGCCTGGATGTCCTTCGCCGTCGCGCTCCGCGCCGAGGAGTTGTGCGACAGGTATCCGGAGGGCGTCCACCTCGAGGTCGTCGCTCTCGACTTCCCGTTGGCCGACTACCGTCCGGAGGTCGCCGCCCTCGCCATGGACGGCTGGCTGCGAGAGGAGTTCGACCTGCCCGACACCGGGGTCGGCTGCGCGTACTCGGGAGGTCCCGATCCCTATGCCTTCGAGTGGGGCGGTGCCCAGCCGCCGCTGCGGAGCCCGCGGTTCTGAAGGAGGCGGCAGAAGGCTCGGGGCGTGTCCGAGTACGCGCCGTGTCCTCGGCCGCACCGGCCTGTACGAGCGCTTCGCGGGCCGCGTGCCGGACGCGCCCGGGGTCAGCGCCCGGTCAGGCCTTGAGCGCGCGCCCTGCCACCGTCAGGGCGAGGCGGCGGGGGACCAGGGAGGACGCGGTGGCGGAGAGCCGGTTGCCGAGGCCGACGACGATGCTGGGCGGGGTCTTGCCGCGTTCCAGTGCGCGGCGCGTCGCGGTGACGACCTGCTCCGGCGTGGCCATCCGGCCCACGGCGGCGTCCCGGCTGCCGACGACGTCGAAGAACTCGGTGCGGACCGGGCCCGGGGACACGGCGAGCACCCGCAGGGAGGACGTGCGCGTCTCGTACGCGACGGCCTCGGTGAAGTTCAGGACGAAGGCCTTGGTGGCGCCGTAGACCGCCATCGCAGGGGTCGGCTGGAAGGCGGCCGCGCTGGCGACGGTGACGAGGGCGCCCCGGCCGTCGGCCTTCAGGCCGGGCAGGAACGCTCTGGTCAGTTCGGTGACCGCGAGCACGTTGAGCTGGATCATCTCGCTGATCCGGGCGGGGTCCTCGGCCGCGAAGGGGCCGTGGCTGCCGAAGCCGGCGTTGTTGATCAGTGTATGGACCGGTATGCCGAGTTCGTCGAGCTCCGCGTGCAGCGCTGCCGCCGCGCCGGGCCGGGCGAGGTCCGCGGCGATCGGGCGGGCCCTGACCCAGTACCGGCGCTCCAGGTCCGCCGCGAGCTCCTCCAGCCGGTCGATGCGCCGGGCGACGAGGACGACGTCCGCTCCGCGCTCCGCCCACTGCCGGGCGTACTCGACGCCGAGGCCTGCGCTCGCCCCGGTGATCAGGGCTGTGGTTCCGCGGTATGTCATAGACATGGGTCGGTGCTCCGTTCCGGGACTCCGGCTGATGGTCGATACTTGAATGTAGGCAGAGCAAACATTGTTGTCAATGACAACATCGAAGGAGGAGACCGCCTTGGCCGACGCCGATGCGCCCTATCACCACGGCAATCTCAGAGAGGCCCTGCTGGCGCGCGCGGAAACCGTGCTCGCGGAGTCGGGGGCGGACAGCCTCTCCCTGCGCGCCCTCGCGCGGGACCTCGGCGTCAGCCACGCTGCGCCGGGCCGCCACTTCCGCGACCGGCAGGCGCTGCTCGACGCGCTCGCCGTCGGCGGCTTCACCCGGCTCAACGAGCGCATCCGGGCCGCCGCGGGCGGCCCCGGCTCCGTCACCGTGCGGCTCGCCCGCCTGGGTCGCACGTACGTCGACTTCGCCGTCGCGCACGCCCCCCTGCTGAGCCTGATGTTCACGGCCAAACACGCCGACGACTCCAGCGCCGAACTCCGCGAACTGGGCCACCAGAGCCTGGCGATCGCCGCCGAACTGATCGCCCTCGCCCAGCAGGAGGGCGCCGTACGGGCCGGAGACCCGGCCCGGCTCGCCCAGGTCGCATTCTCCATGCTGCACGGCCTCGCCGCCCTGGCCGTCGGAGCCCTGCTCGACGACACCCCGCTGGAGGAGGCGACCGAGCTCGCCCTCGACGTCCTGCTCACCGGCCTCGGCGCGGTCGATCCCACACCGACCTCCTGAATCCCGTCGCCCGGGCGGGTTCCGGCGCGGGGTCCGCACCTTGACGTACGGGCGGCGGCGCGCCAGCCTTGCCCGGAGTTACCGACAGGTACGCGGGAGGGGTGGCCATGGCCGACGACGGCGCACGCAGCAGCGAACGGGACCAGGACGATGCGGAGTTGATGTTCCAGGGGGTCGAGCGGCAGGCGGAGCTGGTGCGCACCGGCAAGATCACCTCGCGTGAACTGGTCGAGGCCGCCCTGCGCCGCATCGCCCGTGCCGACCCCGCCCTCGGAGCCTTCCGCGTCGTCCTCGCCGAGCAGGCACGCGCCGAGGCCGACGCCCGGGACGCGGGCGGCGCGGACGGCCCCCTCCACGGTGTGCCCATCGCCATCAAGGACGAGCTGGACGTCGCCGGCCAGGTCACCGCCTTCGGCGGCGCCGCCAACCGCACCCCCGTCACCGCCGATTCGGAGGCCGTACGCCGTCTGCGCGCTGCCGGAGCCGTCGTCATAGGCAAGACGACGATGCCCGAGTTCGGCCAGTGGCCCTTCACCGAGTCCGCCGCCCACGGCCACACCCGCAACCCCTGGAACACCACCCGCACCCCCGGCGGCTCCAGCGGCGGCAGCGCGGCCGCCGTCGCGGCCGGACTGGTCGGGGCGGCGCTCGGCGGCGACGGAGGCGGCTCCATCCGCATACCGGCCGCCTGCTGCGGGCTGTTCGGCCTCAAGCCCCAGCGCGGCCGGGTCTCCACCGCCCCGAACCCCCACCTCTGGTACGCCCTCGGCACCGTAGGGCCACTGACGCGCACCGTGCGCGATACCGCCCTGCTCTACGACGTCCTCGCCGGCACCACCCGCGCCGACCGCTGGAGCGCCCGCCCCGCCACCACCGGCTGGGTCCGGGCCCTGGAGACCCAGCCCGGCCGACTGCGCATCGGATACTCCGCCAAGCCCGCCGTGCCCGGGCTGCGCCCGGATCCCGCGCACGTCGAAGCCCTGCTGGAAACCGTACGGGCGCTGCGCGAACTGGGCCACGACGTACGGGAGGTCAACCCGCGCTATCCGGACGTGACGGCCCCGTTCGTCGCGCAGTTCTGCGGCGGGGTACGGGCGGAGGCCGACGCCGTCGAGCGCCCCGACCTGCTGGAGCGCCGCACCCGCAGCACCCTCGCCCTCGCCCGGCTGGTCCCCGAATCCGCGGTCGAGCGCGGGATCCGGGCGGGGGAGCGACTGGCCGCACGCGTCGACCGGATGTTCAGCACCATGGACCTGCTGCTGACCCCGGTCGTCACCGAGCGCCCACGCCCGGTGGGCGCGTTGGACGGCGCCGGTCTGCTGACGGCCATGGTGCGTTCGCGCCCGATGGTCGCCTACACCGCGCTGTGGAACGTCACCGGGCACCCGGCCGCCTCCGTCCCGGCGGGCCTCGGCGAGGACGGGCTGCCGCTCGCCGTGCAGCTGGTGGGCCGCCGGGACGACGAGGTGACCGTCCTCCGGGTGGCCGCGCAGCTGGAAACGGCCCGGCCATGGGCCCAACTGCGCCCGGAGCTGGCGCGAGCGTGAGGCCGGGCCGACTGGTGGCCGGTACCGGCGAGTGGCCGGTACCGGCGGGGTGCGGGTCCGTTCCTGAGGCGAGCCGCCCTCCCGGCACCAGGACGACGACGCGCAGCTATGCGTCCCAGTCCCACCTGTCGAAGTACGCCGGCACCCCCGTACGGCGGGCGGCGACGATCGCTTCGAGCCGTGCGTGGTCCCGGCCCGGCATCAGTTCCCGCCACTGCGGCACGGTCAGGGCGCGGACCTCGTCGTGCTCGTCCGGGTCCAGGACGATCCCGGCGAGCCGGCCGGGGCTGAGACGCCCGCCGTCGAACACGTAGCCCACCGTGCTCAGCGGCCACTCCTTCCCCGGCAGGCCGAAGACCGCGGCCAGCAGCCGTGGCGGTCCGGACATGACGAGGCCGGTCTCCTCGCGGCACTCCCGCACGGCCGTCTCCCACGGCCGCTCGCCCGGTTCGGCGACGCCGCCGGGCCACTGCCAGGGGTGGATGCCGGAGTAGGTGGCGCGCAGCTGGACGGGCCGGTCGTCCTCGTCGGTGAAGAACACCGCCCCGAAGACGCTGGCCTTCGGCAGCGTCGCTGCGAACTCCTGCGGCGGAAGCCACTCCTTGCTCACGACACGCTCCTCTCGGCCAGGTCGGGGAAGCGGGTCATCCGCATGAGCGCCGGGTCCGCCGCGAAGCCCAGCGCCTCGTACAGCGGGGCGGATCCCTCGCTCGCGTGCAGCTCGTACAGGGTGACCCCTTCGCCTTCCAGATGGTCGAGGAGCGCGGTGAGCGCGGACCTGGCGTAGCCGCGGCGGCGGTGGCCGGGATCGGTTGCCACCGCCTGGATCCGTACCGCCAGGCCCCGGGGGTACTTGGGGGCGGGCAGCACGGCCTGGACGAGGCCCAGGGCACAGGTGGCCAGGCCGTTCTCCGGGGTGTCGACGACGTAGGCGCGGGCGTCGCCGCCCGGCCGGAGCCGGAGGGCGAGCTGGTCGGTGCACCGGGCCAGCCAGGTGGCGTCCAGGGGTTGGGCCAGGATGTTCTCCGAGCGCAGGCGGGAGATCTCCGCCGCGTCGGCGGGTGTGGCGAGTCGGGGCTGGGCCATGCCGGGGTCCTTCCTCGAAGGGGCGGGGCGGGCGGTGACCTGCCGGGACTACGGCAGCCCGGTGGCGCGGAGCCGGAGCCTGAGCCCCAGCAGGGTGCGGCGGCCGCGTTCGGCGACTTCGGGGTCGTCGCGGGCGGTGCCGCAGGCGATGCCGGACACCGCGTCGAAGGCCGACTCGCAGTCCAGGCGGAGCTCCTCGGCCGGCGTGAGCGCCCGGCCGTACCCGTCGAGGAAGGCGGCGCGCAGATCGGGCCTGCCGGTCCAGGTGTCGCTCAGGCGCGCCATGTCCCGGGTGGCGGTGGCGTACTCCGACCGCTCGAAGTCGAACAGCCGCAGCCCGCCGTCGTCGGCGAGGAGGGCGTTGCGGTACTGGAGGTCGCCGTGCGTCGGCACCGTGACGGGCCGCGGAAGGTCCTCGTACCTGCGGACCAGGGCGAGGACCAGGTCCGCGTCCCCGTCGGCCAGATACGGCCCCGCCTCCTCCAGATGACGCTTCACGCGGTCCGAAGTCTCCGGGGGACCGGCGGGCCGCTCCGGGCCGGCGCGGTGCAGGGCGGAGGCGAGGCGGCCCAACTCGCGCTGCACGCGGGCCTCGGCCGCCGGATCGAGGACCCTGCCGTGCAGCGACCGGCCCTCCAGCCCGGTGATGACGAGGGCCTGCGCCGTCGTGTCGACCGCGACGAGGCGGGGAACCCGGGGGCCGAGCGCGGGCACCCACGTCCGGTACGCGGCCACCTCCCGGTCGTGGAACCGGTCCGTCCGGTGCCGCTTGAGGTACCAGGTCCCACCGTTGGCGCCGGTGATCCGCCAGACCCGGCTCCCGGCCCGCGCCCAGGAGACGTCGGCGGCCCGGACGATGCGGCCGACGGCCTGTTCGGCGAACACCCGCAGCCGGTACGGAAGCTCCGGCCCGCCGACCGGATCGCCGGCCGGATCGCCGACCGGATCGCCGACCGGCGGGCCGGTCAGGAGGCGGGTGCGGTCAGGACCGCCCGGGGTGTGGTGGATCGGGTCACCGGGCTGCTGGAAGTGCACGGCGGCGGGCAGCCCGGCCCGGTAGGCGTCCAGCCCGGCCCGGCAGTACGCCACCATCGGCCCCGGCAGCGCGTCCAGGGGGTACCAGCCCATGCCGTCGCACCGGTCCGGCTCCCTCACCTGCGGCCGGCCCGACCACCGCCGCACCTCGAAGAACACCCCGATACGGGAACGCGTACCCACGGGGGGCCGGTGGTGGACGGTGACGGCCGCGGTGACGTCATCGGCGTCGATGCGGACGCCGGTCTCCTCGCGGGCCTCCCGGATCACCGCCTCGACCATGTCCTCGTCCGGGTCGAGGTGCCCGGACGGCAGGTGCCACAGCCCGGACGCGTACACGGGCCCGGCCCGGCGGGACAACAGCACCTCGGGACCGGACCCGCCGGCGCGGCGCAGGAGGAGGTGGACGTCGACCGGCACGGTGTGCCGGGCACCCCCGCTCACCGCGCAGCCACCAAGTAGTTCGAGGTCACGTCTCTCCGATCATGGGAAGCCGGGGTCGGTCGTGATCGGCCCCACCACGACAGTGCCGTCGGCACAGTGCCGTCGGCCCCTTCCGACTGCGCGCCGGGACAGCGCCGGTGTTCTAGCAATGCCCCGGAATCGAGGCTCTGAATTCTCGAACTGAAGCGCGGTCGGAGCGCGCGGAGAACTTCCCTCGACTCCGAGCGCCGTTGAACTCACGCGTCCGGCCCGGCGACGCCCCGTACCGCTCAGGTCTGAGTGGCGAAGGCCGGAAATCATCATCAGGGCGCACGGGTCGGGAGGAGAGCGCCACCAGGATGTCCGTCATGGCACAAGAAATCGGAACCCTCGCCCAGCAGACCGCTGACCGGCTGGCCGAGCAGCACGTCGGCGCGGTGGTGGCCGTGGTGGCGGAAGACCTCGTCGAGATCCGCGGTTCCGGCCGCACCGGTGCGGACCACGGACGGACCACCCCCGGCCCCGACACACTCTTCGAAATCGGCTCGGTGACCAAGACGTTCACCGCCCTGGCCCTGGCGCGCATGGCGTCCGACGGCAGGGCGGGCCTGGACGAGCCGCTCGGTGATCTGCTGCCCGACGGGACCCACGTACCGTCGCGGGACGGCCGGCGGATCACCCTGCAGCACCTGGCCACGCACACGTCCGGCCTGCCGCGACTGCCCAGAGGCATGCTGCTCCGGTTCCTGTTGCGGCCGTCGACGCCGGATCCCTACGCCGGCTGCACGGCCGACGTTCTGCTGTCCGGGCTGGCCCGGACGCGGCTGGGGGCCACGCCGGGGAAGCGGTTCCGCTACTCCAACCTCGGAGCCGGACTGCTGGGACTTGCCCTCGCCCGCCGCGCGGGCACGGAGTACGAGACCCTCATCACCCGGGAGATCTGCGCCCCGTTGGGGATGTCCGACACCCTCGTGTCCGTGGACGATCCGCGCTCGCAACGCTCGGCCCAGGGCCACAGCCGCCGCGGGCGGCCCGTCACGCCCTGGCACCTTGCCGACCTGGCCGGAGCGGGCGCCCTGCGGTCGACCGCGACCGACCTGGTGGCCTACGTACGGGCCCAGCTGGCCGCCGGTCCCGTCCCCTCGGAGCTCGCCGAGGCGATCCGTCTGAGCCGGGGCGTCGAGCACCGTACGAGCTCCTTCGCCTGGGTGCACCTGGGGTGGATGGCGCACCGCCTCCACCCGCGGCAGGGCGCCCACCTGCAGATCTGGCACAACGGAGGAACGGGCGGCTTCTCCTCCTTCGTGGGCTTCGATCCGGAGAAGGCACTGGCCGTCATCGCTCTCGGCAACACCCAACGCCCGGTGGACCGGCCGGCCTTCGACCTCCTGCGCACCTTGCAGACGGCGCACGCCTCCAAGCCGAGCTGAGCGGAACGCGGTCACACCGATCCACGTGTGGACCCGCACCCGGCGAGTCCTCACACCATCGCCCCCTCACCAGGTCACGTACAGCGCCTCCGGGGAACGGTGTATCAGCGTGGGCCGCATTCTGGGCGCCGGCCGGTCCCGGTCCAGCCGGAGCTCCGGCAGGCGCCGCGTCAGCAGCTCCAGCGTCAGACGGAGCTGCTCGCGGGCCAGTCGGGATCCGGGACACCCGTGGGGCCCGTGCCCGAAGGCGAGGTGCTGCCGGTTCACGGGCCGGGTGATGTCGAACTCCCCGGCCCGCTCGTACCGCTCCCCGTCGCGGTTGGCGGAACCGAACGCCACCAGTACGGCCGCACCCGCGGGCAGCTTCGTCCCGCCGAGGGTCACCGGCCGGGTCGTGACCCTCCGGAACGCCTGGATCGCGGTGTCGTGGCGGGCGGCCTCCTCCACCGCGGCCGGGATCAGCGACGGATCGGCGCAGAGCATCCGCCACTGCCGCCGATCGTCGTCGCCGCCGAGCAGGTGCAGCAGTGTGGTGCCGATGAGGGCGCCCGTGGTGAGGAACCCGGCGATGAGGAGGTTCTGCAGGCTTGTCACCAGCTCGTGCCGTTGCTCGAGGGCGAGCTCGCCCTCACCGGGCGCGAGCGCGGCCACCATGGTCGAGCACAGGTCGTCCCGGGGCCGGGCCCGCCGGTCGCGGACGTACTCGTCTAGCAGGTGCTGCAGCGCCACCACGTCCTCGGCGGCGGCCACCTGATCCTCCGGGGGCAGAGGCCGGAACAGCAGTTCCTCGGCCCGGTAGCCGCCGCGCACGGCCGAGGGCACGTCGGTGGGGTCCAGCCCGATGAGCCGGCCGATCACCAGGCCGGGCAGCCGCTGGGCGTACGCCTCCACCAACTCCGCGGCCCCGTCCGCGGCGAAGCCGTCCACCAGCTCCTGGGCGCAATGGCGTGCGTACGGCAGCAGGGCCGCCACCCGGGAGCCCGACAGCCCCCGGTTCAGCGGAGCCCGGTGCCGCCGGTGAGCTGCGCCGTCGGAGGACACGACGGTGGGCCGGGGCCCGAACCCCCGCGGCAGGACACCGAGGGCGGCCTCCGACAGCGGGACGTCCGGCAGCAGCGAGTTCGCCGAGGAGAAGTCCTCCGTCCGCAGCAGTACCTGCCGTACCTCCCGGTCGCGCGCCACCAACCACGCGTCGAACTCGGGCACGTACGTCAGCCCCTCGGTCCGGCGGGCGCGCTCGTAGAGCGGGTACGGGTCGCGGTACAGCTCGTCACGCCGTGCCTGGACTTCGTGCCACGTCACTGGGACCTCCGTATCACGGCCGGGACGGACCGGGCAGGAACGCCGTTGCCGTCGGCGACGTGCCGTGCGTCGGCCGGGTCATCCTGCCCGAACCGGGCCCCGCCCGGTAGGGCGCACGACGGGCCCGGCCGCGTTCGCTGCCGCGCAGCGCCTACGGTGCGCCGGGCGGCGTGGGGGTCGGGTTGATGGTGGCGAGGGCGGCGGTGTAACCGGCGGGGGCGGGGAGGTCGGTGAGGGTGTAGCCGGTGAGGAGCGGCGGAGTCGGGTGGGTGCCGACGTAGGGGTCGGTGAGGCCGAGGGCGAGGCCGGTGCCGGTGGCTTTGAGGCAGGCTTCCTTGCGGCTCCAGACGCGGGCGAGCGCCTGGGGGCGTTCCTCGGGTGCGAGGGCGCCCAGTTCGGCCGTTTCCTCGGGGTGGAGGGAGTTGATGACGTCGGCGACGGCTTCGGGGGAGGGGGTCTCTTCGATGTCGACGCCGACCGGGCGTGCGGCGAGGGCGACGTAGGCGAGGTCGCCGCTGTGGGAGAGGGAGAAGTGGACCGCGCTGTCGGTGATGGCGGGGCGCCCGTGCGGGCCGCCACAGCAGGGGCACTTCTCCCGGGTGAGGGGGACTTCACGCGGGGGGAGTCCGAGATGGCTGCCGAGGAGGATGCGCAGCCCGAGGTGGGCGGCGAGGTAGCGGTGGCGTGCGTCGGGCCGCAGGAGGCGAGCGGCCTTTGCGCGTTCCTCGGCGTCGAGGACGGCGTGTGCGTCCTCGACGCGGTGGCCGCCGATGGTGTGGGCGGTGATGTCCAGGGACCACACTATGGCGGTGGTGCCGGTGGGGGCCGGTCCGGTCCGGGGTGTGCCGGGGCCGAGTCGGTTCACGTACTCGATCATCCGACCGAGGGTAGACGAGGGGGCCGACGGATGGGTGTGAGGGTGCTTCGCACAGGACAACGCGCGGATCCTGCCGTGCGCGCCCGACGAGGACGCCGGGACCGCCGGTGCGGAGACGCACTGCCACTCGGCCCCGCCCTCTCAGGAATGCCGGTGATAGGCCTTGTTGGCGATGCGCCAGCCGTTCTCGACCGCGCGGACCAGCAGAAAGATGTCGGTGAACGTGTCCGCGCCGTGCGAGAGCGTCATGGTCGCGGTCGCGACGGTGCCGTGGACGTCGACGGTGTCGATACGGCGAGACCGGGTCGGTTCGTCGGCGGCCGGTCGGCCGTGGAAGAGCGCGCAGTATTCGTCCAGGGGCCACGAGACGAATGCGCCGTCCCGGATTCCTTCGATGTGGGCGGTGGGCAGGAACGCGCTCCGGAAGTGAGTCGGGTCGCCGGTGGCATGTCCGTGGATGTAGGCGCGGAGCGGTTCGAGCACGGCATCCGGCACGGCGGGGACCGTGGCAGCAACAGCGATGTCGGACTCAGGGTCGGCAGAGGGGTCGGCCGGACTGGCTGCGCTGCGCAGTGGGGTGTTCGACGCGGCGGCCAGAAGAGCCATGTCCTTGGCCAGCGCGCCGATGGTGAACTCAGCCGTGACCGCGCCCGACTCGCCGATGAGAAACGGGCGTTTGCGGGCCACGAGTTCGCCGAGCCGGCCGAGTTCGAGGATGTCCAGCGCCTGGGCGCGGGGAAGGCCGAGGGCATCGGACTGCCGCAGTGAGTCGCGCAGCGCGAGGACGGCACCTGCGAGGCTGTTGTTGGCGATCAGCTTGAGCGAAGCGGCAGTGGAGGCGTCGTCGACGCGCCGCACGGTGCCCAGCGTTTCCAGGACCGGCCGCACTCGGTCGAAGGTGTCCTGGCGGGCAGCGGCGAGGATCTGCAGGGTGCCGGCCGAGGCCGCAGGCACGGAGCCGAGCACGGGCGCGTGGACGTAGGACTCGCCGATGTACCGGGCCAGCTCCGACGCTTCGGTGGGGGCGATGGTGCTGGTGTTCAGCACGATCGTGTCTGCTCGCAACGAGCCACGGACGTCTTCGAGGACTTGTCGGCACGCCGGACCGTCGAACAATGCCAGGAGCACGAGTTCGGCCTTCGCCACGGCTTCCTGTGGATCGCCGGCCGTCCTGACGGCGCTCGACGTGCGCCCGGAGCGCGTCCAGCCGACGACGTCCCGGCCCTTGGCAGCCAGTCGGGTCGCGATCGCGTCGCCCATGCGCCCCAAACCAAGGACGGCGATTGTGTCTGGTGAGGTCATGGACGCCAGATTGGTGCACGGCAATGGCTGCGACAAGCGCATATCTCGCAGGCCGGCTCTGCGAGATACGCATACCGACTGGTCATGCCGGTGCCACGGAACAGACGGTGTGGCGGATTTTC
This sequence comes from Streptomyces sp. NPDC054932, assembly GCF_053610205.1. Taxonomy (NCBI): domain Bacteria; kingdom Bacillati; phylum Actinomycetota; class Actinomycetes; order Kitasatosporales; family Streptomycetaceae; genus Streptomyces; species Streptomyces sp. NPDC054932. Next base: position 28,590 of record NZ_JBSGXU010000084.1, read on the forward strand.
GTGACCATGTGTCGAATCGGGTCTCCATCGGCGGCGGCTGCGGCTGCCGCCGCCGACGAGGTGTTGGGGCGTTCAACGAGGAGCGTTCAGCTGCAGTCCCCCATGAACCGGCCCTCGAGGTGATCGGAGCCGAGGAAGAGGAAGCATCCGATTCGCCCCCGGCGAGCGAGGCGCGCGAACACCACAGACAGACAGACAGACCGACCGGCACGCCGCACAGGTCAGCCGACGGGGGAGGGGCTCCGGGGGTCGATCGGGCGGGGGACGAAGACGGGGGAGTCCGACTGGTAGAAGAGGTCGATGTCGGCCTCCTCGCCGCCGACGATCAGGGTGTCCCAGGCGCCGCTCTCCCGCAGGGTGCGGAGGGTGGCCGGGGCGATCGGGGCGAGGTGGGAGCGGAGTTCCCCGTCGTCCGGCAGGCCGGGCATCCGGGGTGCCAGCCGTTCGCGGATTCCGGCCATCCGGTCCAGCAGTGCGTCCAGGTCGCTCCCGTCCGCGCCACCGGCAGCCGCACCCCCGCCGGCATCGGTGCTGCCCGCGATGATGTCCTTGATGGCGCGGGTGACGCCCTGTTCGTCGGTGGTCACCATGGCGTTCCAGGCCCGGCTCTTGTGCCGGTACTGGAGCATGGACATTGCCGCCTCGTGCCGGATGAAGTCGGCGTCCCGCAGCGGCTTGCCCTGCCAGGCGCGGCTGAGCGAGCGGGCCAGCGAAGTGGCTGATGCGAGACCACTGTTGAGGCCACGGCCCGGCCAGAAGTGGATGGCGTTGGCGGCGTCGCCCAGCAGGAAGCCGTAGGTGCCGGGAGTGGTCGTGGTCGGCCTGTGCAGCTGTGCGGTGAACCGCGGACGCTGCACCATGTCCAGCCGGAACGAGGTGATCGCGGACAGGTCCTCCTCGGCCACCCCGAACAGACGCAGGCCCTGCCGGATCTCCTTCCACAGCGGGGAACCGCGGAGCAGGGCGGGCAGGAAGAGGGTGCCGTGGGTGGGGCAGCGGAACTCGCTGTCCTCCTCCTGCCGGCTCATCAGGCAGGGGCGGGCGGCGATGCACTCCTCGAAGACGTGGCGGACCGGGTCGATGCCGATGACGTTCTTGACCTCCTCCCGGGTGAGCCGCATGTTCAGGAAGCCCTCGCCGCGCAGCGAGTTGAGCAGGAACCGGTTCTGCGACACGGTGAGCAGCACGCTCATCGGGTCCGGCAGCTTCGACTTGACGCGCAGGCCCAGCACGACGTCCTGGAGGTGCTCGCCGTCGAGGGAGTAGATCGAGGCGTCGGCCGCGCCGAAGCGGTCGGCGTAGTGCTCCCGGGTGCGGGAGCGGCCGCCCTCGGCGACCACCAGGACGTGATCCTGGGTGATCCGGTTCTGCTCCTCCGCCACGTCGAAACGCTTGGGAACCAGGCGGATCGACGACTTCCGGTTGGCCAGGTCCAGCAGCCGGTCCTCGATGTGGGCGATCCGGATGTTGCGGGGCGGGCGGCCGTCGACCGAGTCGGGGCCGACGGGCCACATCTCGGAGTAGGCGCCTTCGTCGTCGAAGAGGGCGGCGAGCACCTCCTCGGGCAGGGCGAGGTACTGCCGGCTCTGGACGGTCACCACCTGCTGGCGGCGGAAGTTCCCCTGGGTCTCGTCCTTCCAGACGACCGAGGAGCCCTTCCTGGTCCAGCGCCCGTCGTAGAGGGTGATGGCGGTCCGCCCGGGAAGCATCTCGTCGAGCGCCAGTGCGAAGGCGAGGCCCACCGGGCCGCCGCCGGTGATGGTGACCCGCAGCGTGCCGGGGTCCGCGGCGCTCGGCCGGGGCGCGTCCAGGAGGGAGAGGTCCATGACCGTCTCCATGGCGTCCTGGTCCTCGTAGAGGAACGTTTCATCGCCGATCCGGATGCAGTCGTTCGGGCGTAGTACATGCCGCGTGACGCGCTGATCGTTGACGAACGTGCCGTTCCGGCTGTCCCGGTCGTAGAGGACGAAACCGGCGTCCTCGTCAAGGATCTCGGCGTGCAGCCGGGAGGCGCTGGGGCTGACGATCACGACGACGTTGTCGCTCTTGCGTCCGAAGCTGAGGGGCTCGCTGCCCAGAACCACGCTCTGCCCGGTAAAGGGACCCGCGCTTCCAACGATGACCGAAGGCACTCCACACTCCTTGAAAAAGATGCCTGCTGACTGCTCGTACGACAGCAACACGCCATCGCGAAGGTGTTCGGTTCAATCATTTTCGAAAGTTTTCTGTCTCTTCGTGAACCGGGGGTCCCGGTTTGTACGTGGTGTTGGCGTCGGTAGGCGATCAGAGGAGAACCGCCCCCATGCACAACGAGGAATCCGAGACCGTGACGGAGAGCACGCTCGCGGCCACCACCGTGGGCACGGCCCCCACCACGGGCACGGCCAGGACCGCGGCCGCACCGGATGTACCGGGCGGGGAACGGCTGATCGCCGGCCGCTACCGGCTGCTGTCCCGGCTCGGCGAGGGCGGTATGGGCACCGTGTGGCGGGCCCGCGACGAGACGCTGCACCGCGAGGTCGCCGTCAAGGAGGTCCGGGCCCCGGCCCATCTGCGGGCCGACGACATCGCGCGCATGTACAGCAGGCTGGAGCGGGAGGCGTGGGCGGCGGCCCGGATACCCGACCGCAATGTGGTGACGGTCCACGACGTGGTCATGGAGGACGACCGGCCCTGGATCGTCATGGAGCTGATCCGCGGGCAGTCGCTGGCCGACCTGCTGCGCGCCGAGGGCCCGCTCACACCCCGGCATGCCGCGCGCATCGGCGCGGAGGTACTGAGCGCCCTGCGCGCCGCGCACGCCGTCGGGGTGGAGCACCGCGATGTGAAACCCGCCAACGTGCTGCTCGCCGAGGACGGGCGCGTGGTGCTCAGCGACTTCGGCATCGCGATGGTCGAGGGCAGCACCCAGCTGACCATGCCGGGCGAGCTGGTCGGCTCGCCCGAGTACCTGCCGCCGGAGCGGGCGCTGGGCTGCCCCTCCGGCCCCGAGGCGGACCTGTGGTCCCTCGGCGTGCTGCTGTACGCGGCCGTGGAGGGGGTCACCCCGTTCCGGCAGGACACCGCGCTCAGCACCCTGCGGGCCGTCGTCGACGAGGAACCGCCGGTGCCGACCCGGGCCGAGCCGCTCGCCCCGGTCATCGCCGGACTGCTCCGCAAGGAGCCGGCCGAGCGGACCCCCGCCGCCGAGGCCGCCGCGGCCCTGCGGGACATCGCCCACGAACCGGACGCCACCACCGCCGCCGCCCGCGTCCTGCAGGCCCCGGCGGAACCCGAAGCGGCAGCCACGGCGACGGCGGCACTTCCCACGCCGAAGACGCCCGACACCACCCCGGAGCCCGCCCCGCCCGCGCACCCGACCGCGGCAGAGCCCGCCGCCCCGTCCCGCAAGCGCCGTGCGGCGGCCTTCGCCGCGGCCGCCTGTGTACTGATCGCCGCCGGGGCGGTGGGCTATGCCCTCACCGGCAACGACGAGGACCCCACCTCCGGTGCGGGCGGCGTACGGATGTCGGTGGCGGGCGCGAACACCACCTACACCGGCAGCTGCCCGACCCCCGAGAGCCGGGCCCCGGCCTTCACCGCGACCTTCACAGCCTCCGAGCCCACCCTGATCTCCTATCGCTGGGTGTCCGGCGACGGCTCGGTGGTGGATCCGCACTGGCGCACGATGTCCATCGGGGACAAGGCCAACCCCACCGGGCACGACACCGTGCGGCTGACGACCTACGCGAAGGCAGGCACCCTGACCACCGGAATGGCCGTGGAACTCCAGAGCCCCGCCCGCACCACCTCCAACCCGGTCCCCTTCTCGATCACCTGCACCGGCTGATCGCGGTCGGTCACCCGGTGACCGTAGGGACGACGCGCTGTCCGTAGG
>NZ_JBSGXU010000085.1:0-32426 GCF_053610205.1 Streptomyces sp. NPDC054932
GGCGTCCACGATGGCCTCGATGCCGGTCACCACGCCGCGCCGACGCAACCGCGAGATGACGGCGGTGAGGGTGTCGGACGCGGTGGTCGTCTCGGTGGGCGCGCTGCCGTCCGCGCCCGGCTGCCGCCCGAGCAGGACCTGGCCGGGCAGCAGCAGGCCCGGTGTGCCGGCGTTCGCGGCGAGCAGGGCGACCGGGGTGACGCCGAACGGCCCGGCGGCCGCGCCGGACGTCACCCCGGCCGGCCCGCCCGGCGTGGTGGGGAGCACGCCGGGCGGGCAGACCAGCAGCGCGCCGGCCGCGAGCACGCCGGTGCGCGGGCCGAGGGCGGCGGCGAGCGCGGGGAGCTCGATCGGCGGGGTGAACAGCCGGCAGACCTCGCCGAACGACGCGGATGCCGGGGTCGTCACCGACCGGCCGTCGACGGTGACGGTGACGCCGGACGCGACGGTCCCCGGCATTCCCGCGTTGGCCGCGACGAGGTCGGCCCCGGGGAAGCGGTCGGCGATGGTGTCCAGCGAGTCGCCCGCGCGGACGGTGTACGGCACCCGCATGGCGTCCGGGTCGGCCGGCCACTGCCACCGGCCGGGCACGACCGGCGGGGAGGCCGGCGCGAGGGCGGCCGAGCCGTTGTGCCGCAGCAGCGCGCCGGGTGTGGTGCTGTTGACGGCGGCGAAGCGTCCCAGCGTGTCCCCGGGCGGTACGGGTGTCGGCGTCGTGGTGAGGAACACCGCGGTGCCGGGGGCGAAGAGGTCGCGGGTGTTGGGGTTCAGCGGCGCGAGGTCGGCGGGCGTGAGGTCCGCCCGGTTGACGGCGAGGGTGTCGCCGCTCTGGACCAGGTAGCCGTCGACCACCAGGGACACGCCCGCGCGGAACATCCCCGGCGTGTCCGCGTTCAGCGAGACCACCTGCGGCGCGTCGAACGGGACGCCGTGCTCCTGGAACGCCTGGGCCACGCCGCTCAGCGTCGCCTCGCTGGCCGGCGTGTCGAGCGCGACCTGAACCTTGACACCATTGCACTCGAAGACGAACCCCGGGGTGAGCAGTCCGGGCCGGCCCTGATTGGCCGTTGTCAGCCGGGCGAGGGTGCATCCGAACACCTCTGCGAGATCGGTGGCCGACGGGAAGCCGGCCGGCACCACGGCGTCGCGCGGCGGGGTGAGAAGCTCGACGGCCGCTGTCAGCGGAAGGACGACATTGTCCTCGTCGCACAGCACCTGCACGGGGTCCACAGGCGGGTCGAGGCTCTGGCACAGCAGGGCGATCGTGTCGCCGTTGCGGAACGTCGCGGTCACCGGCACCGCGAGTTCGTCGTCGGCCAGCATGGCGCTGAGGGCGGTGTCGGCGTTCGCCGCGCCTACCTCGTCGAAGCCGACGCCGTAGGTGGTCCAGAGGTCGTCGACGGTGGCGGCCTCGGTGGCGGGTGCGGAACCGATCGCCGTGAGCGAGTCGAGCAGCGCGTGGGCGCCGATGACGTACCGGCGCAGCACGTCCAGGTCGACGGCCACCGGGGTGGGGTCCGCACCGGGACGCTGTTCCAGCGAGGTGAGCAGCGCGGCCCGCATGTCGGGCTGGGCGGTCTGGTAGTAGACCGGGACCAGCCGGTCGCGGTCGCGCGCCGCCGCGGCGGCGGCCACGGTGCCGGGGTCGGCGGCACCTGGCTGGTAAGCGACGGTCTGGAGGTCGACGGCGACGGTCAGCTCCGCGAGCGCGCCGGCCGGCCCGACGGCGTACCGCAGGGTGGTCGACGGCCACCCGCCGACGCCGATCACCGGATCGGTGTAGCGGACGGGCACGGCGGTCCGGTCCGGGGTGCCCGACCGGTTGCCGAACACGTCCTCGAACCACACCGCGACCTCGGTCGCCGCGCCCGCGGCGATGCCGGCGTAGGGGTCGGCCCCGGGCGGCGGGGCGGTGGGGACGGCCTCGGCACGGTGGACGGCGAAGCGGCTGATGTCGAGGATCCGGGTGAGGTCCCAGACCGCTTCGGCGGCCTCGCTCGGCACCAGCAGCCCGAGGTCGTCCGTGCCGTCCGCCGGCCGCGGTGAGATCGCCCGGCTTTCGACGCTGCCGCGGAACACCGTCGTCGGGTCCAGCTGGAAGCCGAGCAGTCCGTAGAGACGGCGCAGCCGGCCCTGCGGTGTGTCGTCGTCCCGTGGGTTGGCGAACCGCGCGGTGAATCCGACCTGGCCGGGGTCGACCGAGGCGGCGGGCCGCAGCTCGGACGGGTTCACCGCACGCGCGGTGAGCGCGACCGAGGACGGGTCGACCCCGTCGCCGACCACGGCGAGGTTGGTGAACGCGTACAGGTGACGGTCCGGCGTGGGGCCGGACTGCGACGCCAGCTGGATGAGCAGCGACAGCCGGCCCAGCCCGTCCTGGTCGAAGATCGAGTCGGGCACGTCGCCGCGGTACCGCAGCCAGTAGCCGCCACCGCCGACGACGCTGCACTCCCAGAGCAGGGTGAGGAAGCGGGCGCAGTCGGCGATCGCGGCGAAGTGCTGCCCGGCGGTCGCCCGGGCGGAGGCCGGCGCGCTGCGCGTCTCGGTGGAGAGGTTGGTCTGGACGAGGAACGTCTCGTCGGCGACCAGCGGCGTGGAGGTCAGGCCGGGCGTGCGGCCGGGCGTCGGGGGAAGCTGCCAGAGCAGGGTGAGCAGCGCCTGCTCGTCGGGCGCCGGCGGCGGGAAGGCGGCGGTCGCCGGCTTCTCGGGGACGGCGCGCAGGTACTCCAGGAGCTGTGCGATCCGCTGCCGGTCGGCGGTGTCCGCGCCGAGCACCTCGACCGTCCCGTCCAGGCCGGGGATGCGGCGGACGGCAAAGGAGACCAGCGTTGCCCACCCGTACGAGCCGAGCTCGAAGTAGCGGGCGTCCGGACCGCTCTGCGGCATCGTCTGTTCCAGCAGGAACTCCGAGCCGCTGCGGTCCGTCCCGGCGCAGGCGATCAGGTCGGCCGGCAGCGGCCAGAGCGTCGGCGGGCCGGACGGGGGTACCGGGAGCTGGACGGCGGTGGTCGTCGACCACGGGATCACCTGGGTGACGGAGTGGCGCACGCCGACCTCGTGCGACAGCGGCAGCGCGGCGAGCGGGCTCTCGACCACCGGTACCAGCCCGGGCGCCGGGTAGCCCTCGCGCAGCTCGGCCGCCGTGATCGAGATGACGGCGCTGTCGGCCTCCGGGGCTTCCAGGTGGATGACGCCGTCGCGGACGGCCGAGTCGGCGAAGGTCAGCCAGTCGGCGGGTCGGGATGTGCCGACGGTGATGGTCACGACCGGGTCGCCGGACTCGGTGGCGGGCGGCGGAGGTCCGGTCACCTGCTGGCCGATCAGCTGGTAGCCGCCGGTCATCGGGCCGGTGGCGTGGTACTCGCCGTCGCTGAGGACCGGCGCGGGCAGGCGCAGGCCGCCGAGCATGAACCGGGCGACCTGGCCGCTCACGCCTCCCATCGCCGTACCGTCGTGCATCGCGGTGAGGAGGTCGTCCAGCGCGATCGCGGGGACGTCGGGCACGGTGAGCCGCCGGGTGTCCCGAGTGGCGAGGACGCCCTGGTCCTCGGCCATCCGCCCGGCGAGGTCCGCCACGCCGAGCCCGTAACGCTGGGCCAGCGTGAGCAGGGTGAGGCCGCCGGTGGTGCGGACGACCGCGCCGGGAACCTCGACGGTGACCAGCGGGACGAGCGCGTCCGCGGCGGCGGCGTACCCGTCGAACCGCGCCTGGTCCTGGGCGAGCAGGAGCCGGTCCCGGAGTGAGCGGAGCGTGTCGTTCGGCAGGACCGCGGCGGCCGCGTCGGCCGGCAGGTGGACGCAGTCGGGGTCCGCCGGTTCGTTCGCCGCGCGCACGGCGTCGAGCCAGACGGCGAACGGTGTCGCGGGGACGACGTTCTGGATCAGCGCGGCGTACGCCGCGACGTCGAGGACGGTGTCGCCCGGCACGGTGGTCCAGGTGGTGGTGGCGCTGCTCTGGTAGCCGTCGGGCACGGTGAGGGTCGGGGGCAGCGGCTGCCCCGGGTTGCCGTTGAGGCGGTCGATCGCCTGCTGGTACCAGTCGGCGAGCGGGACGTCGTTCGGCAGCGTCAGCCCGAGCCGGACATAGAAGACCGCCGCGGTGCCGTCGACGGACAGCCCGGCGTGGGTGAACCCGGGCAGCGGCACGCTCGCGCCGACGCGCAGCAGCGGTGTGGTGTCGCGCAGGTGGTCGAGCAGCGCTGTCCGGTCGGCGTGGTAGGCGTCGGCCAGGCCGGCCAGGGTCTGCTGCGCGGCGGTCTGCACCGGCAGCGTGCCGAGGCTGACCAGCTTGCCTTCGGCGAGCGGCCGGTCGGGGTTGGCGAGCGCGATCGACTGTGGCGTGACGCCGACGGTCGCCGTGAGCACGTCGCCGGGCCGAGCGGCGGCCAGGTCGTCCGGCAGGCCGGGGTTGAGCGCGAGCAGTTCGGCGGCTGAGACGCCGAGCCGCTCGGCCACGCTGTCCGGACTGTCGGCGCCGACCACCTCGTGCGGTGTGGGGGTGGTGGAGAAGCGGCGCGCGATCGACTGCAGCGAGTCGCTCTCCCGGACCTCGTACGGGTAGGCCGAGAGCAGACTGACGGCGGCCTGGGTCGTGGCACGGGCGATCAGTCGGAAGTAGTCGCGGAGGATGAACGTGGCCATGGACTCGCTGGGTTCGTCCGCTGCGGCGAGGGACGGCGGGTGGTCGTCCGGCGGGCGCGGGTCGAGCTCGGCGAAGTAGTCGATGGCCTCGGCTTCGTAGGTCGCGTCGATCGGCTGGTAGGCCGCGAAGTCGCGCTCCCGGTCGGCCGGGTCGGGCAGACCGGTCGCGTTCCACCGGAGGACCGGGATCATCGGGAACGGCGTGCCGGAAACGTCGTCCGGCGTGCCGCCGGCGGGCGTGCCGCTGATCACGACGTGCACGTTGTTGTCGAGGAAGCCCTGGATGTTGGCCCAGGTGAAGCCGGTGTTCTCGGCCTCGGGGCGGGCCAACTGCTCGACCAGTTCCGATAGTTCGGCGAGTGTGACGACCTGTGAGGTGACCCCGAGGGCGTTGACCGACCAGCGCAGCAGGCCGTCGGCGAGCTGGTTGAACGACGTGTCGGCGGGCGCGGCAGCACGCGGGTTGCGCGACACGTCGGGCAGGGTGGCCTCGGCGATGGTGACCGCGTCGACCGGGACGGAGTTGTCGGTGAGCAGCATGACGACGAGGCGGTGGTCGGGGGTGTCGTTCGGTGGCGCTGTCCGGCCGCTCCAGTCGACGGGGACGTTCGCGATGGTGTAGCCGGGGACGAGGGTGAGGTACGTGGTCCTCGGCTTGCCGTCGGGGAAGACGTGCGCGTCGGGGTCGAAGTGCAGCGTGTACGGCTCGGCGCCGGCCTGCGGGGCCGTGAGCCGGCGGCGGGCGGCGCCGGGGGCCAGGCGCCAAGGCGGTGTGCGGTCGGAGCCGATCGTGAACGAGGTCTGCAGGGTCATCGAGAACGAGAGGGAGACCTTGACGAACAGGATCTTCACGGTGGCGCTGGCCCGCACCGAGAGGTTCAGCGAGATGACGGTTGCGCGGTAGGCGGCCAGGTCGACCGTCGCCATCGCGGAGATCTGGAGGTCGAGGTCGATTCTGAGGACCTTGAGGTCGACCGTTGCGTACAGCCGTCCGACGATGCCGACGGTTCCGCGGCACCAGTAGCAGAGCTCGGTGCTCTGCTCGTCGCTGTCCGGGTGGAACCACGCCAGAGCGCCCTCGAAGATGACGACGAGGTTGACGTAGATCCCGGCCTTGAGCGGGCCGCGTTCGAAGGTCCGGCCGACCCCGAGGGACAGGCCGATGCCCAGTTCCAGGACCGGGCTGAAGTTTCCGTTGGTGATCCGCGGGACGCGGCTCGACGTGGCGCCGTTGAGCACGCCGAAGTAGATGCCGCCGCGTCCGTTGAAGATGCCGGCCTCGATCGCGAACGCGTTGGTGAAGTCGCGGTTGGCCGGGAACCCGAGGTCGACCCGGAAGTTGCCGTTGGTGTAGATGTCGACGGCGATGACGCCGAGCGTCACCGACACCGCGCCGAACTCGAACTTCCGGAAGGCGTCGGGGATCTGCAGCCGGGCGTGGAAGACCCCGATGTCGTCGGTGACCTTCCGGTAGAGGAGTTCGACGCTCAGTCCGGCGAGCGAGGCCGCCCGCGGCCCGCTGAGCGTGAGGAGGAGGCCGTAGAGGTCCGGGTCGTGCATCACGAGCTTGAGGGCGACCGTGCCCATGAACGTCGCGTCGAACCCGAACAGCCACTGGCTGGAAGGGTCGAACGCCATCGTCGCGGGGTCGAGCGGCGGCTTGCCGGTCGCCGGGGCGACCGGGCGCATCGCCGCGACCATCGCGTCCACGACCTCGGAGATGCTCGTGTACTGCGCGAGGTTCTTCGGCGACACGTGCTGGCCGAGGCCGACGTAGCGCAGCGCGAACAACTTGTCTCCCAGTCCGGGCGGTTGGGGCGGCGCCTGGTTGACCGGGTCCCAACTGAGCGGCTTGGCGTCCGTGTCCCCGAGCAGCTGCGCGTCGAGCACGATGGTGACGGCCGGGCTCCCGGTGGAGCGGTCGTACCTCAGCCCGACCGACCGGATCGTGACGAATCCGAGGTCCAGCCGCAGGTCGTGGGTCACCGCCACGGTCTGCTTGGTCGGGTCGATGGTGAGCGTGAGGCCGGTGAGGTCGATGGTGTTGAGGAAGTCCCAGGGCGGGTCGAGCCGGAACGTCGCGTTCGGGTTGACGAGTGCGATGAAGGAGGTCAGGAACTCGCCGAGGGTGCCGGTGAGGCGGATCGTGAGGATCTGGTGCCGGTCGGTCCCCTCGCCGGTCCACGCCGTCGCCGCGCGCACGGAGACGTCGCGGTAGGCGATCTCGAAGGTGTAGTCCCTGCCCTCGTCGGTGACCGACACGGAGGCGGTGACGTTCAGCTTGTTGATGGTGAAGGACCCGGAGAGACTGCCGGTCAGCACGTTCTGCTGGTCCACCTGCACGGTGTCGCGCAGCGCGAGGGCGAGCCGTTCGTCGGCCAGGGTGGCGCGCGGCCGGCGCTGGATGTCCGCGGTGAGCAGCAGGCGCAGCGTCATGCCGAGCAGCTCCTCCGCGACGGTCACCCGCAGCGTGCCGGACGCCGCGTACGGGTTGCCGGACGCCGTGCTGAACCAGACGCTCAGGTCCGCGAGTTCGACGGCGATCTCGCGCACCCAGGCAGGTGGCTCCTTGCCCATCAGGCCGTAGACGAGGCGGGGCAGGTCGAGGGAACCGCTCATGATCGCGCTGAATTCCCATGCTCCCGTGCCGGGATACTGCGCCTGCGCGAGCAGCTCGATCGGGGCGGAGTCCGGAACCGCGATTTCGCCCTTGCCGATCAGCAGACCGGAGACCTCGTTCTGCGAGACGAGGACCTGCAGCTCCAGCCCGGTGAGCGCGAGCGTGACCAGCCCGGCTCGGATGGACCAGTCGCCGCTCACCGCCAGGCCGGCCGCGAACTCCTTGCGCGGCAGTGAAGCGCTCATGCTCAGCGACTCGCAGCGCAGGTCGGCCTCGATCGGCGGGCCGCCGCCGCCGAAGAAGGCCCGGAACGCTTCCGCGATCGGGAGTTCGAACGACTGGTCGGTCGTGGCCGAGAACGCCAGATCGGGCAGCGTCAGCGCGACGGTCACGACGATGTCGTCCAGGCCGGTGCGCGGCAGGAGGCCACGTGCCACGCGTTCGGCGAACGGCGCCGAGGCGCCGAGCGACGAGCCGTTCTTCTGGCCGAACCGCATCGTGCCGGAGACCACGCCGGTGACCAGTGGCTTCCCGGCCGAGGTGAAGGAGAACGTCCAACTGGTGCCGACCTGGTCGATGGTCAGGTAGGGCACCGGTGGGTCCCACCTCTCGGTGGACTGGATGCCGACCGTGGTGTACGACAGGCCGGGACCGCCGAACCTGACCGGCACGATGCCGAACCCTGCCTCCTTGAGGCCGAACACGTCGATCGGCGCGATGCCGGCCGGCAGTGTGAACGCCGCCCCGTCGCCACCGGTCAGCGCGATCAGCGTCTGGATCCCGCGCCCAAGGCCGAGCGGCGTCTGGAACGTGATGTCCAGCGGCCAGACGTAGTCGCCGACGAGCAGCGGGCCACTGACCGTGGCGATCTCCCCGGGATTGGTCGGCAGCTTCACGTCGGCGAAGAGCAGGACGGCCGAGCGGCGCGCGCCCTCCTCGGGCAGCGGATACGGGTCTGGGAAGTCGGTGGTCAGCGTCAGCCCGACGGCCGAGGTGGCCAGTTCGCCGAGTTCCAGACGGACGCCCGGCGCGACCGCGCGCAGTGCGATGACCGGCGGTGCGCCGGTCGGGAAGGTCATCGGCCCGTCGACGGAGAGCCGGTCGCCGAGGAAGTCGGCGTACCCGGAGAGGATGCCGCTGCCGGACACCGCGGGGTCGCCACGCATCAGCAGCGTGCCGGACAGCCTCGGCCGGGTGTCGGCCGACTCGTTGGTGGCGCTGACTGCGGGCTGTTCGAGGATCAGTGAGTCGAGCACACCGGGCCCGACGACGAGTCCGTCACCGGTGTTCGCCCCGAGGCACCGGCTGTCCGGCAGGGTGCCGAATGCCGCCTTGAGCGTCCAGGGTGAGGTCGCTCCCGTGATCCCGAGCTCCAGCAGCAGCGCCGCGCGGTCGGTGCCGGTCCGGGGAGTGCCGACCAGCCGCAGCGCCCAGGTGGTGTTCAGGTAGCTCGTCGTGCCGGTGAGCCATGCGCTGGCCGGGCCCAGGGACGCCTGGCCGCAGTCGAGCTCAAGTGTGCTGACGCCGAGCGAGCGCAGCAGATCCGAAAGGTCGGCGGGCGCGTCGTGGCTGAGTGTGCCCGAACGTGCGGCGCCCTGAAAGGCGGTGTAGATCTCGTCGAGTGACACAGGGGCCTCCTACGGCTCGGGGGCCTGGACGACGGGCTCATCCGGTCCGGGCATCTCGAAGGTCCCGCGCGGGCGGAACTCCACCATCTCCTCAGGCCGCAGCACGCCAGGCGGCGCGATCTTGAAAACGATGTCGCCGTAGACGAAGGGGAGATTCTTCCGCTCGTGGATGGCGGACTTCGGGGGCAACTTTCTCGGAACAACGCTCCCGAGCCGCTGGACGGTGGTCTCGATCGCGCGAACGGCGAGCCACGTTCTCCACTTCTCGCTCTCGGTGCCTTGCTGGTAGAAGACATAGGACACGTACCACTGCAGGGTGGGCCTCGTACGCACGCTGGCGTAGAACTGCTCGATGACCTCCTGCACCGGATGGCAGTGCTTGTTCCACGGGCCGGCACTCGCCCCGAGGCTGCGTGGTGCGATCTTCGCCGCGAAACCCTGGATGATGCTCCAGTTGAGGTCGTTCTGCTTCATACCGGACTCGTAGTTCTTCACCGCGGTGGCGAGCGCGCCGTGGTGGGGAAGCTCCATCGCCACCACCGGCGGCAGCAGCAGCGGCTGCAGGGCACCGAGCTTCTTGTCGACGAAGTCCATGGTCTCGTACGTCGCGTCGCCCGGTAGCACGACGGCGAAGGCCCCGTTCTCCACCACCAGCACGCTCGACGACGCGTTCTCCGGGGATTTCGATCCGCACAGGTTCGTCACCAGGACACGGAAGTAGACGTCTTCGTGATGGGCGAGGTGGCGGAGGTCCGACCGTTGGGTGACGTTCTCGTAGTCGCTCCGCCTGGCCTCGTTGAACTTGACGTCCTTCGCGTCGTAGCCGACGCTGTCGAGAAACTTCCTGACGGTGCCCTGGTTCGAATTCTTCCAGTTGGTTCCGCCGATGAACAGCTGCCCCACCCGGACCGGGGTGCCGATGTCCTTCAGGCGCTCGCCGAGTTTGCCGAGCAGCGCGACGTGGTCCCCGTCCTGGTGAGACAGGACGACGAGGTCGATGCACTTCGGGTTGGTCGACCGAGCGGCGACCTTCATCGCGATGTAGTCGAGCGCGCCTTTCGACCACCTGTCGTTGCCGCCGCAGTCGACCAGTGCGAGATAGTCGGCGTCCGGTTTCTCGACGCCTTTGTCGTAGATCTCGATGAGTTTGGTCATGCCCTGGCCGCAGAACAGCAGCTTCACCAGCGTCAGGCTCGCCACGGAGGGCCTCCTTTCCCGGAACGCAGCGCCGCCCGGACCGGTGGGGGCGGCGGGCGCGTAGGGTCGGCATCCGACGCGTACGCGAGGTACCAGCCGACCTTCGACGAGCCGCCCTGGTCGGGGTTACCGAACAGGACCACGTCGTTGTGTCCCGGCGGGAACGACAGGACGAGCAGCCGCAGCGCGAAGTCGCGCAGCCGCAGCGTGTACGTCCGAGGCATGTTCTCCTCTTCGCCGACCAGGAACTCCACCGACCGGAAACCCATCGTGACGACGCCCTGCAGCGGCAGATTGACGCCGAGCAGGCCCTGGGCGCCGGGCAGCCGCACGCCGAGGTAGACCGCCGGATCGGCGCCGCCCGCGCCGGGGCTCCAGGCCACGAGCACCTGGAGGGCGAACGCCTTGCTCCCGGCGAGCGCGCCGAGCGAGCCGAGGTCGATGGTGTAGTCGAGGCCGTACCACGGCCGGGCGAGCTCCGACTGGTCGAGCGGCGCGGTGACCGAGACGTACCCCAGATCGGCGGGCGTCTGCGGCGGTGGCGGGTCGCCTGTCGCGAGCTGCGGATCGGGCGTGGCGATGAGCCCGCCCAGCCGGATCGGGAAGCGGGCGACCAGCGACTGTGCGCGCGCCTTGCTGTTCGCCAGGTCGAACGAGAGGTTGCCGTCCTTCAGCGTGAACCTGGTCGTCCCGGCCGGATCGCCGAGGTCGAACGACATGGCGATGGCGAGGCCGCCGAACCGCAGGTAGCCGTCCTCGCCGGCTGCGCCGTCCGCACTCGCCGCCTGCGGGCCCCAGCAGAACGGGTCGAAGGTCTCCGGCTCGTAGAAGCGCAGGTTGCCTGCCAGCTGGAACACCGCGGCGACCGTCGCGTTGCCGGACGCCGGGTCCGACGCCTTCGCGGTGACCAGCTGCGTCGACAACAGCTCGACGCTCTGCAGGACGAGCCCGTCGAGCCGGAAGGTGTTCTGCTCGGCCATCGAGAAGACGTAGGTGTCGTGCGCCGAGCCGTCGGGCAGCTGCTGGCGCTGGAGCGCGCCGTCGAGGACGACGTTGTTGCCGTGCGTCGTCGGCAGCAGCCGGGCCGGCGCGCCGAACAACCGGTTGACGAGCAGTTCGGCGCGGCTGGTGAACGTCGTGACGACGGAGTTGCGGACGCCGACCGTGAGGCCGAGCACACGGAACGCGTAGGCGATGTTCTCGCTGAAGTACTGGTCCTCGGGGTTCCGGTAGTCGATCAGACCGAACATCGCCGAGCGATCGAAGACGAGCCGGCCGTCGGCGAGCCGGAACGGTGTGAGCGACATGCCGAAGTGGTGCGCGGCGAACTGCGCCGGGTCGATCCCGGCCGCGAGCACCTGGAGCTCGGCCGGGAGCTGTTCGAGCGGGACCTCCGCCGACAGCGCGAGGACTCCGGTCCAGTTCGGGTCCTCGACCACCTGGAGAAACGTCTCGTAGGGCGACCCGGGCGGCGCGTCGCGCGCGGCGTCGATGACGCCTTGGACCGCCGTCTGGGCGTCGGCCGGCGAACCGGTGCGGGAGGCGGCCCTGGGCCACGCCCAGGTCGACACGTCGGTCACCAGTTCGGCGATGCTGCGGCCGAGGGCGAACTTGACGATGAGGTGGGTCGAGGGCCGCCAGCTGTCCGGGGAGAGCCGGAACGGCCAGCCGCCGGCGACCGGCGTCAGCAGGCCTCCGTAGCGCAGGAAGACCCGCTTCTCCTCGTCGGTGATGTCGGGGCTCGCGGCGCGCAGCGCCTCGGTGAACCCGGTCCGCGTCTCGTACCGGCGGTCCGCCGTCGCGGCGCGGACGGCCCGCAGCACCGGCGCCCGGACACCGCCGTGGTCCGCCGGGATGGTGGCGATGACGTCCAGTGCCGCAGCGGTGAGCTGGTACGCGACCGAACCGAACCGGTGGAACTCCTCCGGGTCGCCGAGGACCAGGAACAGGTTGTTGGTCTGCATCGCCTGCCGGAACGGCCCGGTGACCGTGGTGAACCGCAGGTCCGGGATCTCCGCCTCGCCACCGTCATGGCCGATGCCGAGCCAGGTCCAGGTGGAGTCGGGCGCGAGGCCGACCGCCAGCCCCTGCGGCGTGACGGCGATGGTCGGCTCGGCGTCCGCCGCTGCCTCGCCGCCTTCTCCGGGCAGCAGTACCGCCCGGCGGGTCGGCGCGATCGCTCGCTGCTCGACCACCAGCGCGGCGAGCACCGCGTCGGCGGCCAGCCCGCGAAACGGCGCCATCGGGAACGCGGTCGTGGTCGCGGTCGCCGCCGGCACCTCGCAGAAGCCCAGCAGGCCGAGCCCGTCGGCCACGGCCACGGTGCCGGCGGCATAGAGCGGTGCGTCCTCCGGCTGGCTGTAGTACGTGACACCGGGCGTCGCGGCCGCATCGACGGACACCCACGACGTCGTACCGTGCGCCGTGAGCGAGTCGGCGCCGGTCGTGGCGGAACCGAGCGGCGCGTACGCCGGGCGGCCGGGCCGGAACACCAGCGTGCAGCCCTCGGCGGGAAAGCCGAGGTACTCCAGGCCGGAGGTGCCGCAGATGACCCGGCCGTCCTGCGGCCCGGCGTCGACGGCGAACGGTCCGTCCGGGACCAGGTAGCAGCCGGCGTTCGTCTCCTCGTCGGCGAGGTACGGCGCGACACCGAACACCAGCCGGGCCGGCGAGGTGGCACTCGTCCCGGCGGCGAGCGGACGCAGCCGCACGCCATGGCCGAGAACGGTGGCGTACCCCGACGGCAGCGCCGGCGGATCGCCGGTCAGGTCCCAGCGGAAGAAGCCCAGCGAAGTGCGGCTGCCGTCCAGGGGCCGGAGCGGGTCGATCTGTGCGGAGAACTCCAGGCCGGTCTGCTCGGGTTGCCGCACGAGGGCGAAGGACACGGTCTCGACGCTCTCGTCGGGACCGGGCGTGAAGAAGCGCAGCCCCGCCCCGAGCGCCGCGAAGACGTCGCCGTCGTCAGCCGGCGCGGCGATGGCGAAGCGGAAGGCGCCGGTGCGGCCGAGGTCCATACTCAGCAGCGTGGTGCCGCGCCGCGCGGGGAAGTCACTGGTCGGGGAGGAGAACGTGACGGCGCTGTAGCCGTCGCCGTCGGCGACGGCGAAGCCCCAGCCCGCCGCCGTGTCGGCGGGCGCGACCGCCCCGCCGCCCGCCAGGGTGAGCCGGTAGTCGGCCAGTTGGAAGACCGCTCCGTTCGCCACCCACGTGCCGTCCGGGGCCGGCTGACCGGTCAGCGGCGTCGTCACCCACGCGGTCGGGGGCGCCGTCGGGTCGGCGACCCACAGGAACCGCGGCGCGCCCTGCGGCGCGTAGTAGCCGAGCCAGGTCAGCAGCGCCGCCAGGAACGCCGTCGAGTCCGGGACCGGCGCGCCGAGGAGGACGTACGAACCACGGGTGTCGTCCCAGGTCCGCGTCAGCGTGGGCCGGGGGCCGAGGGATTCCGGGTCGGTGGCCAGGAACGCGGCCACCGGCTTCGCCGGGTCCGCCCAGTACAGTCGGGTCGTCCCGGCGCGGGTGAAGGTGGGCTCGGCCATCAGCCGGCGCCCGGCACGAGGTCGAGGCGGTCGCCGTGCAGAAGAGGCAGGTCGAGCGCGCCGGCCTCGCGCGGCTCCCACCCCGGGACGACCCGCCAGTCCCCGGCCGGGCCGTCGAGCAGGGCCGCCGCCGCGCGGGCGCGGTGCAGCGTCACCCCGGGCAGCGGTACGGGCAGGGCGGGTGGCCGGCGGCCCTCGCTCGCCAGGACGTTGCCGAGCGTGGTGCCGAGCGGGACCAGCCGGGGCGCGCCGTTCACAGTGATCCGCACCAGCGCGCGCACGATGGCGCGGCCGCGCAGGTAGGCCTTGGCGACGCCGGGTCCGGGCGCGCTGCCGCGGCGGACGTTGTCCGTGGCCGCGTCGAGCGAGGCGGGCGTCGGGCCTGCTAGTAAGACGGCGTTGTCCTGCGGCTTCGTCGAGCCGGGTGACGTGGTCCGCAACAGCTGGGGCGGGTAGACCAGGCGGGCGTAGGGCAGCTGCAACGCCGACGCGAACAGGTCGAACACACCGCCGCTGCCGTACAGCTGGTCCCCGTCCGGCCCGGACGGGTTCGGCACGACCACGCCCTTCTGGGAGAGCGCGGCGAGGAACGCGTCCAGCCCGCTCAGCCAGGTGCCGGAGCGGTCGTAGGAGGCGACCTCGTAGTCGGCCGACCCGCCGGTGACGAACCCGGACAGGTCCTTGCCCTGGGCGCCGCCTGCGGTCTGGTAACTCTCGTACTCCACGCGGACGACCAGGCCCGGGCGCAGGTCGAAGCAGCCGCGGTCGAACTGCAGCCCGTAGGTGAAGTACAGCGTCTCGGCGAACGTCTGCGGCATCGCCCGCGACACCGCCTCGGTGAGCACGGCGGCGCCGTACGGCGTGAGGCCGAGCGGTTGCAACTGCCCGAGCAGCTCGCCCCACGACGCGATCACGTTCGGACGGTCGGTGAAGTCCCAGACCGGGCTGGCCGCCGGGATGCGCAGGGTGTACGCGTACGGACCGGACCGGCCCGGCGTCAGGGTGAAGGCGAGCGGCAGGTCGATGGCGCCGGAGAGCGGGCTCGCGAACAGCTCGGGCAGCCGGAGGTCGAGGTCGGTGGCCGTCAGCACCGGGCCCCGCTGCGGCGCGAGGTAGGAGCGGCCGAGGTACAGCGCCTCGGTGAACACCGGGACCGGAGCGGACGGCGCACCGCTCGCGCTGCCGGTGAGGGCCTGCACGACGACCGCGGCCGAGGTGTCCGTGAGCTCCACCCGCCAGGTGCCGGCGGTCGTCGGCGTGTCGCCGAGCACCGTGGTGGTCGCGCCGATGACCGTGCTCACCCGGTAGCCGCTGACCAACGGCGAGGACAGCGCGTCCCAGGACACGCACAGGTCGGCGCCGTCGTAGGTCACGGTGAGGCCGGTCGGCGCGGTGGTCAGCAGCGCGGCGGCGTTGCCGGGCGGGCCGACGGCGACACCGGCGACCGCGCGCAAGGCGACCATCGCGGTGTTCGGTACGTCCTCGGGCAAGGTCAGGACGAGGGGGTTGGCGGTGGGCGGCTGGACGTCGAGGGCGAGCTCGGCGCCGTCCCAGCGGATGACCGGCTGAAGACCGGTCAGCGGAGGTGACTGCGGCGCGGTCCACCAGAGGGTGACACCGCGGTCGGTGCCGACGGCGACGGCGGTCAGCCGTGGACCGGCCGTCACGAGGTCGATCGAGGTGACCGGCCCGGTCGCCACCCCGGCGAGCTGCGCGACCGTGGCCGGGCCGGTGGTGCGGGGGAGGACCGCGGTGTTGCCGCGCGTCACGACGCCGGTCGGGCCGACCGCGGCGCGGAACGTCCCGTCCGGCGGCCCCTTCCAGGCGAGGACGACCCGCCCGTCGTCGACCCGCGCGAGGGTGAAGGCGACCGGCGTGGTCGGCGCGGGGACGGGCACGGACCACGGCCCGGTCGCCGCGTCGGCGACGCCGCGGACCGCAACGCCGACGCCGCCGCTCGGGACGGGGAACCTCGCGATGCCGCCCGCACCCACCCGCTCGGGCCGGCCGGGGACGCCGTCGACGGACAGCACGGCGTCGATCGGCAGGTCCGCGGGCAGCGCACCCGCCGCCGCGGTGACGGTGAGCTCCGCGTCGCAGACGACCGACGCGACGGCGGGGGTGGCGAGCACGGCGGGCGCCGTGCCGGCCGGCCCGACCGAGCGCCCGGACCGCGCGCGGACCGATACGGCGTACGCCGCGCCGCGCGGCAGCGGCCGGCTGACCGGGAGCGAGAGCGGTGTGGTGGCGCCGGGGCTCGCCCGGTGCACCGGCACGCCGTCACGGAGCAGGACGACGTCGTACCCGGTCGGCGTGAGGTTGTGCGGTGGTGCCACGGTGATCGAGACGCTCACCCCGTCCGAGTCCACCGCCGTCACCTCCGGGGCGGTGAGCAGGACCGGAAGCGGGGCCGACGGTGGGCCCGAGCGGGCGTCGTCCAGCGCCTGCACGACGACGGTGCAGGGGAGCCGGTCGGTGATTCCGGGGACCAGATCGAGGGTTGTCGCGGGCGCCGGGACGGTGGCCGAGGAGAGTACCGCCCCGTCCTGAAGGACGCTGACCCGATAGCCGTCGGCGGAGGGGACGCCGGTCCACGCGACCTGGAGCGTGTCGGCCTCGAACCCGGCGGCGAGCAGTTCGGGCCGCTCGGTCGGCACCGCGAAGGCGGGGCCGTCCGGGCCGATGGTCAGGGCGCCCTGGTCGTGCTGGACGCGGGCCAGCACGGCCGAGACACTCGCGCCCGGGGGTGGTGGCTGAGTGAGGACGAACGACTGGCCGGTGACCGTCGGCTCGGGGTCCGGCGACCCGCCGTTGACGACGAGGCGGAGCAGGAACTCGTCGCTCCTGGCGGCCGTCCAGGCGAGCGTCAGGGCGCCGGTCACCGGGTCGGTCTCGGCCCGGTCGATCGCCACGGTGCCGGTGACGATCGCGACCGGCGCAGAGTCCCCCTTGTGCGCGTTGCCGGTGTACTGGCCGACCTTGACGTCGTACTCCTGGCCGTCCGCCACCTCGAGCGGCAGTGAGGCGCTGGTCTCCTGCCCGGCCTCCGCCATGGTCACCGTGCTCTTGCCGTTCCCCACGTCAACCTCGTACGAGGACGCGGGGTTGAGCCTGCCACCGTCGGGCGCGGTCCAGAAGACGGTCAGCAGGGCACCGTCATACCGGACGCGACTGATCGCGGGCGGCTGAGGCGGATCGGTCTCGTCGCGCCTGTCGCTCATGATCCGCCTTCCGGTGCCGACGAGTGCGCGGTCGCAGGCAGGGCGTGCCGGCGACCGTGGATCGTGACTCGGGACGTCCGGCCACGCCACGGCCGCCGCGAAGCAGCCTGTCGACGCAATTCGGGATCCGCCCCGGGACTGTGGTACCAGTCAGACGTACCGGAACCATCGCGACGGCACGCCGTGCTCCCGCGACAGGTCACCCGGTCCCCTCGGCTGGAGTACAGGCGGGCGGCGAGTCCGGACCGAACGGGCGCGGCCCGCAGCACGACCGGTTCCCGCTGCCCGGCCAGGTCGAGGCGGCAGATGGTGTTGTACGTTCCGCCGCCCAGCTCGGTCCGGGTCAGCACCGAACCAGCACCGGAGTCAGCATGGGGGTGTGAGACAGGCTGATCCACGCGTTTGCGGCAGGTGTCGGCGGGGCTTTCCGGAAGCCTTCAAGGTGTCCAAGGCTGCTGTGTGGTGGTGGGGTACACAAGGTGGTGGCTGAATGTGATGTCCCGCCACATACGCGGCCGACCTGCGGGCTTCTACGGTGTGGCGACACGGATCGTCCCCGCAGACCCCCGGAAGTGGTGCCCATGACCTCCCCAGCAACGGCCGCACCGGCCCCGTCCGGCATCCGGAGAATCGTCGCCGCCAGCCTGATCGGCACCACCATCGAGTGGTACGACAACTCATCCGATCGGGGCTACGACCTGCCGTATCCCAGGATCTGTGCGATCGAAGTCAGCACGGAACCAGCACGGGGCAACGGCGCGCCTGCTCGGTACCGACGAAGTGGCTCGCGGCGCACGCCACCGGCCCGACTAGCCCATCGGGACCGACTACAGAGCGTCGCCTATCCCATCATCCAAGGTCTTCAGGTGCAGGCGTCCTGAGGTTGGCTCTCGCCCCAGGAAGCAGCGTTGTCCCATGCCCTCGACTGGTGTCTGCAGCGTCATCGAGCACATCCCCGCAGCCGGGGGAGCAGGTTCGGCAGGCCAGCTTCGGGCACCCCTGAGTGGGACCATCCCTACGGGCGCGGGGAGCAGTCGGCGGCGTCATGCTCCGCGGTGCCGTACCGGCGACTAACCTTGTGGCCGTCCGCTCGACGCTGGGCTGGGCTGATCTCGCGGCGGTTCCCGAGGTGTACGCGGCGGCGTGGAGCGGCCTGTTCGGCAATCTGGACCTGCGGCCGGGCGAGACCGTCCTGGTGCGAGGAGCGACCTCCTCGCTCGGCCAGGCCGTGGTTAACCTGACGGTCGACTACGGGGCGACCGTAATCGCCGCGCCCCGGGATCCGCTGAGGGCGCCCCTGCTGAAGGAGCTCGGCGCCGCCGACGTGCTCATCGACGACTGCGCGCTCGTCACGCAGGTCGCGGAGCGGGAGATCGGCCTCGACGCGGTGTTCGGCGTCGTCGGCAACAGCGTCCTGCGTGACTCGTCGGCCCTGGTCCGGCCGCGCGGCCGGACCTGCCAGCTCGGCTTCCTGGGCGGATTAGAGTCCGTACGCGACCTCGACCCGATCGCCGACCTCCCCAGCGGAGCCCGGCTCAGCTTCTTCGGCAGCGCCTTCGTCCTGGGCACCCCCGCGTTTCCGCTCACCGGCGTACCGCTGGAGGAGATGTACGCCAAGGTCGAGGCCGGTGTCCTGCAGGCCCGTTCCGCCCGGGCCCGGCCGTGGGCGGGAACACCGGGGCCATGGGCACGCACGCGGAGCCGGCAGAAGGAGGGGCGTCGCCGCGGAAGGCATCCTGGTCGAGTCCGCGGCGTGTGCCTCGATGTCACATGCGCACGTACTCCTCGGTGTCCTCGACGAAGTCTTTCAGTGCCTGGTCGGTGAGTGTGGGTCGGGTCTGTGCTATGGCCTGCAGGTAGTCCTGCGTGCCGATCGGGATGCCTTTCCGCTGGGCGACTTCGCGTTCGAAGGCGGTGGCGGCGCCCTTGCGAGCGGCGAACTCTATATCGGCCGGCGTGAACATTGCGCTTGCCTCTACCAAAGGGTGCAGGTCGACATGGACGGCGGCGGGTCCGAGGTAGCGCCGCCAGACGGCCGAACGGGCCTCCGGGTCCGGCGGGCCGACGGGGATGACGTAGTCGAAGCGGCCGGGCCGAAGGAACGCCGGGTCGAGGGAGCGGACGGAGTTCGTGGCGCAGATCAGGAGGCGGTCGTCGTGGTCGCGGAAGCTGGGGATCAGCTTGAGCAGTTCGTTGGTGACTCCGTGACTGGGGTCGACAGCCGTACCGGACCGGACAGAGGCGATCTCCTCGACCTCGTCGATGAAGAGCAACACCGTCTCCAGTTCGGCCAGTTCCGTGAACACCTCCCGCAGCGAGGTCGCCAGCCCTCCCTCGTGGGACGATGCAAGCCGGGAGGGGAAGAGTTCCACGAAGGGCCACCGCAGCCGCGAGGCGACCGCTCGGGCGAAGCTGGTCTTGCCCGTGCCCGGCGGTCCGAAGAGGATGACCGCCTTCGGCGGCCTCACTCCGTACTGCTCGGCCAGCACGGACTGTGCCAGCGGTAGCACGATCCGCCGCTCGATGGCCTCTTTCTCCCGCTCCATTCCGGCGAGGCTGTCCCACAGACCCTCCGGAAGCATCCTTCCCCCGAGTTCCGCGAGGAGGCCGGCGTCGCTTGCACCGAGGTGTTCGACCTTCTCGTAGAAGACGAGCCCGGCCCGGGAGCGGTATCCGGAATTCTCCAACGCTGCGGTTCCCGTCGCCCCTGGCGCGAGAAGCGCGCCGATCCGGCGGGCTCCCAGCGACCGCAGGCGCCGTTCAAGCTCGGCGATCAAGGAACTCCCGATTCCGCGGTTGCGCCACGTCCCGGCCAGAGCCACCACCATGATCCAACCCCGCTCGCCACAGGCCTGCGCCACGGCGACACCGACCAGCTCGTCGCCGACCACCGCCACCACGGCGGGTCCTCCGGCCCTGGCTGCGGTCACGACCTCCGAAACGGGGAAGACGGCAGGTGCCTCGTCCGCCTGCTGGTTCTGGTCCCAGATCTGGATGGCGCGGTCCAGGTCGTCGTCGCGGAAGTCCCGCAGTCGCCACGTCGGCATCGCAACCACCTTCGTGAAGGAGCCGGGGCCGCCGACGCTCCGCAGGGCAGAGAGCACGGTGCTCCCGGCAACGGATCCATGCTTCATTCTCCGTGTGCGTGCCACTTGTGTGCGCGTCGACCGATTCGGCATGGGGGAGCCGCCGACAACCGCAGGCTGTCAAGTGCGCCCGCCTGCGTCGCAAGGGCGCACAGGGCGCTGCAACGTACTACATGACTACTGTGCGCGACGGTCGTCACGTCTTGTGTGTGAACAGTTCGGATAGGTTACGGACCCGAGTCGAGGGGCGCCCGATTGAGATCCGTCGGTATCGCTGTACACGAGGAGTACGGAGCCGGGCGGAAGTGTGATTTCGGTGGTGGGGTAGTCGGCCTCGGGGTCGATGCCCAGAACGAGTTCGGGGGGGCAGCCTCAGGAATTCGGTCCGGCCGTCGGGGTGGCGGAGCAGGGGTGGCGGGTGTCCGGCGGTGGCGAGACGGGCGCGGTGATGGGCGAGGTCGAGCTGGGCGATCAGGCTGCTGGTGAACAGTCCGGCGTCGAGGTCGGTCAGGAGGCGGTTGGTGCGGGCGAGCAGGTCTCCGGGGGAGGCGCTTGCGGTGGCGTGCGCCTGGACAGCGGTGCGGACCTGTCCCATCAGGAAGACGGCGGTGTTGTGGCCTTGGACGTCGCCGATCGCCGCTGTGGTGGCGGTGGGAGTGTGGATGAGGTCGTAGAGGTAGCCGCCGATAGCCATGCCGTGGCCAGCCGACTGGTAGCGGGCGGCGACGTCAAGGCCGGGGACGTGGGGCAGGGCGGGCGCAGCAGGCCGGTCTGGACGGTGTGGGCGAGGGCGTGCTGGGCGTCGTAGAGGCGGGCGCGGTCCAGGGCTTGGGCGATCAGTCCGGCGAGGGAGGCGAGAGAGCAGGTTCGGTTGGTGGGAAGGGGCGGGGCTGGTCGTAGGAGAGGACGAGGGAGCCGATGCTGTGGCCGGAGGCGGTGAGGGGTAGGAAGGCCCAGGCGTTCCCGGAGGCGGAGCGGGGTGCGTCGGGGTAGGTGCGCCGGAAGTCGGCGAAGTCGGGGAAGGAGACGGCGTCGCCCGTGGCCCTCGCGTGCGCGGTCGGGGTACGGGAGGTCAGGGGCGTACCGTCGAAGCGGTTGATGAACTCCGTGCTGTAGCCGCGGTGGCCGATGACGTGCAGGCGGCCTTCGTCGGCACTCATGAGGACCAGGCCCTGGGGCCCGAAGGCGGGCACGACCTGGTCGGCAACGACGTCGGTCACGTCTTGAACGCTGTCGGCTTCGGCGAGGTGGGTCAGGTGGTACGGCACCAGGGCACCGACTGATTCATCGGACTGCGTGGCCTGTGAGGTGGCCGTCCGTAGCGGGGCGGGTGTGATGTGGACGCTGATGCCAGTGCCGTCGGGGTAGAGCTGGAAGAGGAGTTGCTTGTCCGGGGAGCGCGTGGCGGTGAACGAGGTGGGCCGGCGGGTGACCGCCGCAGCTCTGTAGCTTTCCTCGCTGACCGGTGCGTGCAGTCACGGCAGTGCTTCCCAAGGCCGACGGCCCGCGAGTGAGGCGGCATCGGCGCTCTTGCATCGCCAAATGGCTCGGGGCATCACCTTCCAACCCGGCCCCATGGGTGGGACCCAGCTTGCGCTGATCTTCACCCAGCTCGTCGTGGCCGGCCCGGTCTTCTCCGGCTGGTTCGGGCTGGTCCGGATGCGTAGGTCCGCCCTGCGGTGGACGTGGTGCGTGGCAGGTGTGACGAGAAGGGTTCGACAGTCGCTCACTTCTGGGCGCTGATCGCTGCCGTCTCCGGAACGGTGGGCCTCGCCAACATCGCTGGTGTCGACGTCGCCGTGTCCATCGGGGGTTCCGGCGCGACGCTCCGGATGATCCTCCGTGGCCTCCTTGGCCTGCGATGAAGCTCGTCGAGGGACGAAGGCCAGGAGCCGGTGACGGGAGGATATTTCTTCTTCCGGGAGCTCGACTTGGCGCTCCAGAAGAACCCAATCGGGCGTGCAGAGCGCCCGCCCGCCGGGCCGCCGCGTCCCTGGCCTGAACTTCACGGACGTGTCTGCAAGTGCCGAAGCGGCTCTGCCGCCGGGCGTTGCGGCGAGGTCCCTTCTGTGCAGTGCACCCGCAGCGGGTAGCGGATCGCAGGATCTGTAAATTGCAGAAATCTGCAATTTAATAGATGCTGTGATTGCTGTGTCAGTAGGTAGCCGCGGGCACGGCGCCAGGCGTATGCCCCGTTCGGGGTGGTGAGAAGGGTGCGAGACCGTGCCGGTTCCGCTGTATCAGGCGAAGGCCGAGTTCTTCCGGATGCTCGGGCACCCGGTGCGGATAAGGGTTTTGGAGCTCCTGCAGGACGGGCCGATGCCGGTGCGGGACCTGCTGGCCGCGATCGAGGTCGAGCCCTGCGCCTTGTCCCAGCAGCTCGCGGTCCTACGCCGCTCGGGGATCGTTGCCTCGACCCGTAACGGCGCTACCGTCGTCTACGCACTGGCCGGCGGGGACGTCGCTCAGTTGATGCTGGCGGCGCGGCGGATCCTGACCGAGGTCCTGACGGGGCAGAGCGAGCTGCTGGAGGAACTGCGCGAGTCCGAGGTCCCGGCCTCGTGAGCGTGAATACCGCCCTGACCGCCGTGCTCGGCCGGGTCCGCTGCGTTCTGCCCGCCCGGGCCGACTGGGCCGTCATGGCCCGCAGCCCCCGCCGGGACCTGCTGGCCGGGCTCACGGTGGCGATCGTCGCCCTTCCCCTCGCGCTAGGGTTCGGGGTCTCCTCCGGTCTGGGCGCGGAGGCGGGGCTGGCCACCGCTGTGGTCGCGGGCGCGCTCGCAGCCTTGTTCGGCGGGTCGAATATCCAGGTGTCCGGACCGACCGGTGCGATGACCGTCGTCCTGGTGCCGATCGTCGCCCAGTACGGGCCTGGCGGCGTCATGGCCGTCGGGCTGATGGCCGGCGTGCTCCTGATCGGTCTCGCCCTGCTGCGGGCCGGGCAGTACATGCGGTACGTGCCGGCACCGGTGGTGGAGGGCTTCACCCTGGGAATCGCGTGCGTGATCGGCCTCCAGCAGATACCCAATGCCCTCGGGGTCGCTAAGCCGGAGGGTGAGAAGGTCCTGCTCGTGGCCCGGCGCGCGGTCACGGAGTTCGTAGCCTTCCCCAACTGGACGGCGATCGGCCTCTCGGCGGGTGTTGCGGCGCTGATGCTGGCCGGGGCCCGGTGGAAGCCGACCATCCCGTTCTCGATCGTCGCGGTCATCGCTGCGACCGTGATCGCGCAGGTCTTCCGTCTTGACCAGGCGGCCCCGATCGGTGACCTTCCCTCCGGGCTCCCCGCTCCGTCCCTGGCCTTCCTCAACGCTTCCGAGTTCGGCTCGCTGCTGGCCCCGGCGGTCGCGGTCGCGGCGCTCGCCGCGCTGGAGTCCCTGCTGTCGGCGACCGTCGCGGACGGGATGACGGTGGGGCAGAAGCACGACCCGGACAAGGAGCTCTTCGGTCAGGGCATCGCCAACCTCGCGGCCCCGCTGTTCGGCGGCGTGCCGGCCACTGCCGCGATCGCCCGCACGGCGGTCAACGTCCGCACCGGCGCCTCCTCCCGGCTGGCCGCGCTCACCCACGCCGCGGTGCTCGCGGTGATCGTGTTCGCCGCAGCCCCCCTCGTCTCGAAGATCCCCCTCGCCGCACTGGCGGGCGTTTTGCTGGCGACCGCGATCCGCATGGTCGAGGTCGGCTCACTAAAAGCGATGGCCAAGGCAACCCGCTCGGACGCCGTCGTCCTCGTCCTGACCGCCGCCGCCACCCTGATCCTCGACCTCGTATACGCGGTGATCATCGGCCTGGTCGTCGCGGGAGCCCTCGCCTTGAAGGCGGTGGCGGGTCAAGCGCGGATGGAGCAGGTCGACTTCCGCCCGGACCTGCCTGGCGAGCACAGCGAGGAGGAGCACGCGCTGCTGGCCGAACACATCGTGGCGTACCGCATCGACGGCCCCCTCTTCTTCGTCGGGGCCCACCGCTTCCTCCTCGAACTCTCCGAGGTCGCCGACGTGAAGGTGGTGATCCTGCGCATGGCGAGGGTGACCACCCTGGACGCCACCGGCGCCCTCGTCCTGAAGGACACGGTCGAGAAGCTGCACCGGCGCGACATCGCCGTCATGACCTCCGGCATCCGGCCCGGCCAGCGCCAGGCCCTGGACGCCGTCGGCGCCCTGGACCTGCTGCGTCTGGAGGGCCGCGAGTACGCCACCACCCCCGAGGCGATCGCCGGCGCCCGCAAACACCTGGAGCAGGCGGGCCTGCTGCCCCGTACGCATCCCCGACCGCACCGCATCCGGAAGGCCGCACGATGACCGCCCCCGCCGACCGCCGCATGATCGAGGTTTCCGGCACCGAAGCCCTGTGGCTCCTCGAAGGCTCCGCTCAAGGCCGACTCGTCTACATCCAGCGGGAGGTGGCCGTCGTCCGCCCCGCCGCACACGTGATGGAGTACGGGCGTCTCGTCGTCCGAGCTCCCGTACAAGCCGCCACCATCCCCGGCCGGGCGCTGCTGACCTACCACGCCGATGAGATCCGCACCCCGGCCGGCACGGGCTGGACGGTGACCGCCCACGGCCCGGCCGACGTCATCACCGACCCCGACGAGGCCGCCCACTACCGGCGCACCCTGCCGGGCTGGGCCCACGGCCCGCACGACACCTTGCTGCGGCTGCACCCGCAATCCGTGTCCGGGTTCCGCCTGGTCCGCGCGGTTTCTGGGGCGGGCCGGTGAGTGTCCAGGTCGAGGCGATGCACTACCGGCACGTGCTGGACGTGCCGGCCATGGGGGCCGCCGTCCGCATCGCCCGCGAGACCACGGAGCTCGTCCTGGTGGAGTGCGGGGTGGGCCTTCGCCATCCGAGCGTCGGGCCGGCGCTGCTGATCGTGGCCGAGCTGGTGACCAACGCGGTCCGTCATGCCGCCGTGACGTCCCCGATGATCACGGTCACCTACGCGCACGGGCCGGGAGGATTCGCGTTCGCCGTCCACGACCGCCACCCATACCAGCCCGCCTTGTTCGGGGCGCTCGCCACCGCCCCGGGCAGCGGCCTGGCGATGGTGGTGGAGATGACGATGGAGCTCGGCGGCACCGCCGTCGTACGGGCGGATACGGACGGGCGTGGCAAGGCCATCTGGATCACCCTTCCCCTGTAAAGCCGAGGAGCTGACGATGACGATCGAATGGCGCTACACCACTCGCCAGGACCTGGGCGTGCTGTCCCTGGCCGGGTATCTCGGCGCGGCGCCACCGACCGGTTCACCGGAGCGATCGGCTGGGCGCTCGCCCGGGGCACCGGACCGGTCATCCTGGACCTGACTGGTCTGCTGGGTTGGTCGGCCGGCGGGCAGATCGCCGTCGCCCAGGCCGCCCGTCGCCTCGCCGAGAGTGGACGCTGGCTCGAGCTCGCCGCGATCCCCGCGGACGGCTCGCTCGTCCCCGACGCGACCTGCCCACCCATGCCCGTCCACTGCGACCTCGCCGGCGCCCTGGCCGCCCACGGTGCCCCGGGCACGGTCAAGCAGTGGACCACCGACGACTGGCCCACCTCGCACTCTCCCGAGGCACCCGCCCTCACCTGAGACAGCACCACCATCCACACGAACAGCGACGAAGGACACCACCGCCATGAGCGACATCATCTTCAAGGACTCCAACGGCACCGTCCTGGAGGACGGGGACTCGGTCACTCTGACCAAGGACCTGAAGGTCAAGGGCACCTCCGAGACCCTCAAGCGCGGCACCCTGGTCAAGAACATCCGCCTCACCTCTCGCCCCGGCGAGGTCGAGTGCAACACCAAGAAGGTCAAGGGCCTGGTCCTGAAGACCGAGTTCCTCAAGAAGGCCTGACCGGCGAAGGCCCCGCCCCGGCGTGCCGAACGTCACGACGGTGCCCCGCCGGGTCCACGAGTTGCAAGGATCTGCAATTGTGGAGGTCGCAAGGTGTGAAGAGGGGCGAACGGATGCCTCTACGAAGGAACGGTTCCGGGTGGATGAGATGGGCAGTCACGACAGGGGTACCCAGGTGAGTACACCGCTGTACCAGCTGAAGGCGGAGTTCTTCAAAACGCTGGGGCACCCGGTCCGCATCCGCGTCCTGGAACTCCTGGCCGAGCGCGAGCACGCGGTCGCCGAGATGCTGCCCGAGGTCGGGGTGGAGGCCGCGAGCCTCTCCCAACAGCTGGCCGTGCTGCGCAAGTCCAACCTGGTGGTGACCCGCCGGGAGGGCTCGAGCGTGTACTACGCGCTCACCGACCCCGAGATCGTCGATCTCCTGCGGGTCGCCCGAAGCATCCTCTCCGGCGTTCTGGAGGGCCAGGCCGAACTACTGGCCGACCTCAAGGCCAGCCGCCACGCCTGAACGGTGCCCCACGGTATCGGCCCTGCGGGGCCCGCCCCCCACATACGGCGGCTGTCTTCCGGTAGTGCGGGTTCAACGCGCTTCTGACACCGGAAGACGGCCGCTCCCCCATATGTAGAACCTGTGCCGCAGGGCGTGCGGGCCCCGCTTCGGTCCCGGCCTCACTTCTGGGCGTGCTGCCCCAAGTAGAACAGCAACCAGATGAACCCGGCGAACACGTGCGTGCCGAAGATGTAGAAGAAGGCCCGCATCGCAACGCCCTTCTCTTTCCACTTCTCGTGCTCCGTCGCCGTGTCCTTCTCGGGCGGGTTGTCCGTCATGACGCACCTTCCTTCTTCGTGCTCGGCTTCTCGACCGGGTGGCGGCACGGGCGGATGCGGACCTGCATGCCGTGTTTGCCGGCGTACTCGATGGCGGCCGCGACTTCGCCGGCCTCGACCGTGCGAACCTCCGACTCAGGGCCGGTTCCGAGGTAGGTGATCTTGTACAGCTGTACGGCCCTTTGGTTCCTGCTGGTCATGGTGTGCCTTCCGGCAGGATGAAGCGGAAGACCACCGTTTTGCCGTGCCCGCCGGAGGAAGGCTGGATACGGATGTCGCCGCCGAACGTGCGCGCCAGGTCAGCCACCGTGCGCAGCCCCTGCCCGGAGGTCTGGCCGGCGTCGGCCAGCGTTATCGGGCGCGGGTCCAGGTCCTCGACCGAGACCACGAGCAGGTGCTCGGCCATGTGGAGAGTCACCTCCGCATCCGGGGAGTCCTGAGCGTGCCGGACGGCGTTGGTCACCAGTTCGCTGACCACCAGGAGCACGGCGCCGAAGAGGGCGCTGGAGCTCTCAAGCCCGAAGGAGACGAGGGACCGTTCGCTGCGCTCGCGCGCGGCCCGCACGGAACCCGGCACCAGCGGCACCGTCCACACGTGCTTGAGCACCTCGACGGCAGGCCGGCCGCTGGGGTGCCGGGCCATCACCGACGCCTCGGACACGCCGGTGCCACTGTCTGGTTCACCGGCCGTCTCCTGCGTCGGTGGCCATGCCGTGATCGTGGGCCACGCGCAATGCGTCCTCCAGCTCCTCTGCCGCCTGCGCCACCTCGAAGGCATCGTCAGCCTCCTGTGCAGCCTGGAGACGAGCCCGCGCCACGCGGACCCGTTCCAGCGCCGCTTCCTCGAACCCGGCCACACCGCGACCCCCGTCCGCCATATCCGGAACTAGTAAATTGCATAACTCTGCAAGTCTAGCTGGTGCGGGTCCGTTGGGAAGTTCACCGGCCCAGGCTGATCAGGGCACCTTGCGCACCAACTGGCTGGTCAGCTCGTAGCGGGCACCGACTACGGCCAGGCAACCGTCGGCGATCCGGGCGGCGAGGTCCGGCTCGGCGGCAAGGCGCGCCCGGACCCGGCGGACGTTCTCGGTGACCGCCGCGTCGATCCGGGCGTCGCCCTGAAGCCGGTGGTCGATCGCCGGCCGGATCCGGTCAGCCAGGCAGGCGATGTGCGCCGGGAACTCACCGCCGGCCTCGGCGTGCACGGCAGCAGCGACCGCCCCGCACCCCTGATGCCCCAGGACGACGATCAGCGGGACACCCAGTTCCAGCACGCCGTAGGCGATGCTGCCCAGGACTGCCTCGTCCAGGACTTCGCCCGCCGACCGCACGGTCAGCAGGTCTCCCAGCCCCTGGTCGAAGACCAGCTCCGGCGGCACCCGAGAGTCCACGCACCCGAGCACCACGGCGAACGGATGCTGCCCGCCCACCAGCGCCCGGCGCACATGCCCGGCGCGGTCCGGATGGCTCTCGTGGAACGTCCGCCAGCGCCGGTTTCCCGCCTCCAGCTCGCCCCACGCCTGCCGGGGCCCGGCAGGCCGCGGCCTGCGGACAGCTGCCTCCCCGGCCCGTGCGCCTGAGGCTGCTGACGGCCCGCACACCAGCCCGACCCCTAACGCCAGGGCCCCGCTCAACCCCGCACGCACCATTCGGCGCCGCGCGAGGACCACCTCGGATTCGCAGTCACGATCGACACTCATGTCTGGACAAAGTAGGTGCCGGCCCTTGTCGGACATCGGGCAGAGGCCGGCCTTGAGCAAGGTTTGGCCCGCGCTGGAGGTGCGCGTTTCCGGGGCAGGGCCGAGTTCTGTCGGGGCGGCCCGGCGAGGGCGCCGCCCTGCCGATGTCAGCCGGTCTTGAGCATGCCGCGCATCAGGGTGATCTCGGCCGTCTGGGAGGCGATGATGTCGTCGGCCAAGGCCTTGGCGGGGCCGTAGACGCCCTGCTGCTTCTCCGTGTTGGCCATGGCAATGGCGCCTTCGTGGTGGTCGATCATCATGGTCAGGAACATGGTGTCGAAGGCGTTGCCCCTGGCCTTGCCCAGCCGATCCATGTCCTGGTCGTCCATCATCCCGGGCATGCCGGAGTCGTCGCCGTGGCCCATGCCGTCCATGCTGACGCCGGTGGGGACCTTCTCGCCCCATGCCTTGAGCCAGCCGGTCATGGTCTCGATCTCCGGGGCCTGCGCCTTCTTGATCTTTTCTGCGAGTGCCCTGACATCGGGGGATGCGCCGTGGGCGGCGACCATGTCGGACATCAGGATGGCTTGGCGGTGGTGAGGGATCATCCCCTGCGCGAAGGCGACGTCCGCCTCGTTGTGCCGGTCGGCCTCCGACGGCGCCGGGGCGGTCGCGGTGGCCGGAGCGGTGCCGGCCGTGTTCGTGGTGTTGTCGCCGCCGCACGCGGCAAGGACCAGTCCGGCGGCGACCGCGGTGGCCGCCAGGGCAGCCCGGCGCGGCAGGGATCGGTTCGTGTTCATGTCGCTGAGCTCCAGTGATTCGGATGC
Organism: Streptomyces sp. NPDC054932; assembly: GCF_053610205.1. NCBI lineage: Bacteria > Bacillati > Actinomycetota > Actinomycetes > Kitasatosporales > Streptomycetaceae > Streptomyces > Streptomyces sp. NPDC054932. The sequence continues at coordinate 29,097 of NZ_JBSGXU010000085.1, forward strand.
GGGAGGGGCTGGCTCTCCGTGGCCGACGCGCTCGGGCGCGTGCCACGGGAGGAGTCCCTACGTCCGCAGGACCTGGAGATCGGCGAGCGAGGGCGGCGCCCGCCCTCCGGCGGGCTGATGGACCGGTGAGAGCGACGGTGCAGGCTGGGCAAACACGAGGCTGCCGGGCATGCTGCTGAGAGGCGTGATATCCGGCGCGGCGACGCCGGGGGCACCGGGCAGTGCCGGGGAAGCACACATCTGGTCCGCATGACCGGCGTCTCGGACCGGGCCGCGCTGCTCGTGGTCGCACGGATACAGCGGGCCGGCGGCTGCCGCGTGGTGGGACACGTGCACCGTCACGCCCGTCGTCGGCAGCGCAGCGGAGGTGTCGAGGCCGTGCATCCCGAGCAACCCGATCAGGAGAGCAAGGACGAGCAGCGATCCGAGCTGCGGGACCGGCCGGGAATGCGGCTGCGTGCGGGGCTCGTGGCGGGTCACATTTCCCACCGTAGGGCGCCCCCGCGCGTGGCGCAGCACGTCATGGGCTCGGCTGACCGACCTGGCGATCGTCTGCGTCGGCTGCGGCCGGAGGGGTCGAACGGGGCAGGTGGAGGCGCTTGAGGGCGAGGGCGTTGACGGCGACGATGACGCTGGATCCGGACATGGACAGGGCGGCGATCTCGGGGCGGAGGATGAGGCCCGTGGCGGGCTCGAAGACGCCGGCGGCGATGGGCAGGGCGATGGCGTTGTAGCCGATGGCCCAGCCGAGGTTCTGGCGCATCTTGCGCAGGGTGCCCCGGCCGATACGCAGGGCGGTGGGGACGTCGAGAGGGTCGGAGCGCATCAGGACGAGGTCGGCGGTCTCGATGGCGACGTCGGTGCCTGCGCCGATGGCGATGCCGAGGTCGGCCTGGGCGAGGGCGGGGGCGTCGTTGACTCCGTCGCCGACCATGGCGACCTTGCGGCCGCCGCGCTGGAGCTCTGCGATCGTGGCTGCCTTGTCGCCGGGCAGGACCTCGGCGATGACGGTGTCGATGCCCAACTGCTGCGCGATCCGCTCGGCGGTGGCCCGGTTGTCGCCGGTGAGCATGACGACCTCGACGCCGAGCGCGTGGAGTTCGCGTACGGCGGACGTGGAGGTCTCCCGCGGCGCGTCGGCGATGGCGATCAGGGCGGCGGCCAGGCCGTCGACGGCGGCGATGACGACGGTACGGCCGGTGGCTGCCAGCTCGTCCCGCCGGGCGGCGAGCGGACCGAGGAACACGCCCTCGCGTTCGGCCAGCCGGAGGTTGCCCACGGCGACCCGGTGGCCGTCCACCACGGCGGTCGCCCCGTGACCGGGCACGTTCTCGAACCGCCGGGCCCGCACCTGCTCCACGCCCCGCGATTCTGCGTGGCGCACGACCGCCTCGGCCAGCGGGTGCTCGGATTCCCGCTCGACCGCCGCGACCAGGCGCAGGACCTCGTATCCGTCACTGCCGGGTGCGGTGATCACCTCGGTGACCTCCGGTTCGCCCTTGGTGAGGGTGCCGGTCTTGTCCATGACCACGGTCTGGATGCCGGCGGACGCCTCCAGGGCCATCGCGTTCTTGAACAGGACCCCTCGCTTGGCTCCCAGCCCGGTGCCGACCATGATCGCGGTGGGAGTGGCCAGGCCAAGAGCGTCCGGGCAGGTGATGACGACCACGGTGATCGCGAACAGCATCGCGCTGCTGAAGGGCCGGTCGGTGGCCAGCAGCCAGACGGCAAGGGTGAGTCCTCCGCCGACGAGGGCGACGAAGACCAGCCAGAACGCGGCCCGGTCGGCGAGCCGCTGGCCTGGGGCCTTGGAGTTCTGGGCCTCCTGGACCAGCTTGACGATCTGCGCCAGTGCCGTGTCGGCGCCCACTTTGGTCGCCCGTATCCGGAGGGTTCCGTTGGTGTTCAGGGTGGCACCGACGACAGCCGAGCCCGGTGCTTTGTGCACCGGCAGGCTCTCCCCGGTCACCGTCGACTCGTCGACCTCGCTCTCGCCGTCCTCCACGACCCCGTCCGTGGCGATCTTCGTCCCTGGGCGGACGAGCAGCAGGTCCCCGACGACCACCTCGGAGGTGGCGACTTCGACCGTTTCCCCATCCCGCAGGACGAGCGCCTTGGGCGGGGCGAGGTCCAGCAGCGCACGGACGGCGTCGTTGGCGCCGCCGCGGGCGCGCATCTCGAACCAGTGGCCGAGCAGCACGAAGGACGCCAGTACGGTGGCGGCCTCGTAGAAGACCTCTCCGCCGCCCGTGAGCGTGATGACCAGGGAGTACAGCCAGCCCGCGCCGATGGCGACCGCCACCAGCACCATCATGTCCAGGGTCCGGGCACGCAGCGCCCGTACGGCGCCGATGAAGAAGATCGAGCACGAGTAGAAGACCACCGGCAGGCTCAGCAGGAGCGCCCACACGTCCTGCCGGAGCCCGAACGGCACGGGTGCGTGCCAGCCGAAGACCTCCTCGCCGATCGGGGACCAGACCACGATCGGGACGGAGAAGACCACCGCGACGAGGAACCGGTTGCGCATGTCGGCCACCATGGCCGCCATCGACATCTGCGCATGGCTGCGATGGGCTCCGTGGCCCGTCTCCTTGTCAGGCGACGGTCCGCCCTCCGGCCCGTGCCCCGCGTGCGCGGACGGTACGGCTTCGGCCGCTTCCACCACTCCGGGCGGATCCGGCTCCTCCATCGGGTCGCAGATGTGGGACGGCACCGACTGGCCCGCGCAGTGGTAGCCGCACTCGGTGACCCAGCCGCGCAGCTCGGCCAAGGAGGTCCGGCGGGGGTCGAAGACGACCGTGGCCGACTGCGCGACCGCGTTCACCTCGACGTCCAGCACACCCGGCCGGCGGCCCAGCACGGCAGCGACGGTGTTCTGCTGAGTGGCCCGGACCATGCCCCGCACGTCCAGGACCACCGTGCTGCGCTCCTTGCCCCCGTCGCGCGGCTCGTGCTTCCGCGGGTGCCGCATGCCCGTTCACCTCCCCGATCCGACAGCGGGTCCACTCGGCCAGGGCGCCTACCAGCAGCCTGTGGCCGTCGTCACCGCCGCGCAAGGGCAGGGCAGGCGGTCGGAGAGCGGGTGGTGACTGGTCCGGGCCGGGGCCGCGCCGTATCGATTGCGGATCACGTGCTGCGCTGGTCGCGGGTGTCCCGGCGGAGCTGGTCGGTGTGGCGGGTGAGGGTGTCGATGCGTTCGGCGAGCTCGGCGTCCTCGGGCCGCAGGTGGGGCCGGGTGTCGGCCAGGGGGCGCACGAGGCGGGCGGTGTCGTTGTGGGCGAGGGCCTGGTTCAGGTCGCCGATGGCGCCTTCGGCGCCGGCGGGCAGGCC
>NZ_JBSGXU010000086.1:0-32280 GCF_053610205.1 Streptomyces sp. NPDC054932
TCGGCGTCAGGCTCACCACCCTGCGCCCGGAGCAGGCCGCCTACATCGGCGTCCAGGTCGAGGGCCCGTACAAGCCGGACCACTACCGCTACTGACCGAACGGATCGCGCCACCGGCTCTCGAGCACCGCTCGAGAGCCGGTGGAACCCCATGGCCGGGTATCCCGGGGAATGCCACGATCGGATGTCCGTGCCGAGGGCGAGCACCACTCCCACCACCGCAGATGAGGATGTCCCATGAACCCCAATCCGGCCGGTAGCCACCAGCAGTACCCTGCCGGTGGCCCGAGTCCCTACGCGGCCCCGCCCGGCTCCTACGCCCAGCCCGGGCCGCCCGTGCCGGCGGCCGCCGAGCGCGGCAGGGCGGCCACCGTCCTGCTTCTGGTCTCGACGGTCCTGATGGGCCTGATGGCAGGTCTCTTCTTCGCCTTCGACGTCTCGGTGATGCCGGGTCTGGCGGCGGGCGACGAGCGCACGTACGTCACGGCGATGCAGAACTTCAACGCGGCGATCGACGGCAACGGCCTCTTCGGCATGGCGTTCGTCCTGGCCCTGCTGGTTTCGGCCGCCTCGGCGGTCGTCGAGTTCCGCAAGGGCCGCCGCACGGTCGCCGTCTGGGTCGGGGTGGCCACCGTGGCCTACTTCGTCGTCCTGATGATCACTTTCTCCGTGAACATCCCGCTCAACAACGAACTCGCCGACGCGGGCGACGCGGCGAAGCTGACGGAGTTCGCGATCGTCGACAAGTTCAAGAGCACCTGGGTCGCCACCAACATCGTCCGCACCCTGCTGTGCACGGTGGCCCTGACGGCCCTCTCCCGTGCCCTGGTCCTCTACGGCCGCGCCACCCGCTGAAGGCGTCCGCCGTACGACGGGAGTCCCCCGGCCGCCGCGGCCGGGGGACTCCCGTGCGTGGTCAGCCGGTCTGGCCGTGCAGGTACAGCGCCCAGGCCAGGAAGCCGACCGCGGCCGTGCACAGCAGCGTCCGCCAGACGTTGGCCCGGGTCCAGGGCCCCTCGAAGGCCCGCCGGACGGCGGCCGGGTCGCTGATCCGGGCGACGGGGCCGGCCTTCTCCAGGGCGTTGTTCAAAGGGATGTTCACCTTGTTGGTGAGGCCCATCGACACGATGTAGCAGACCAGGGCCGCGATCAGCGGCGGCAGCACCTCGCGGCCGTCGGAGGGAATGTGCAGGGCCAGGGCCAGCGCGGTGAAGAGGAACGCGCCGATGTAGCCGAGGACGAACCAGCCGTTGAGGATGGCCTTGTTGATGTGCTGCATGACCTCGATGACCGTACGGTCGTCGGTGCGCCTCAGGCCCGGCATCACGGAGACGGAGAAGCCGTAGAACAGGCCGCTGACCAGTCCCATCGTGACCGTGGCTGCGATGAGCGAGGCCAGGCGTGCGGTCTCCATCGTGTGTCCCCCTGCTCGCCCGTCCACGGAGCTCGTCGGTCATCGATTCTTCGGGAACGGGTCATCGAATCGTCAAGTCATGGCGACTATACGGGCGGGGGCGGCCCGGACCGCAGGGGAATCGAGCGACCCTCCAGCATGTCTTGAGCGGTCCTCAGCGGGCGGGCGGGCCCGCCGCGTTGCGCGTCTGCCCGACCAGGACGGCGGTGGCCCGGTCCAGGAGCGCGCAGAGCGCGGCGTGTTCGGCGGGGGTGAACGCCTCGGTGAGCGCGCCCTCGAGGACGGCCACCTCCCGGTAGGCGCGCTCGAGGAGTGCCCGGCCGCCGTCGGTGAGGGTCGCGATCTGCACCTTGGCGTGCACCGGGGACGTCTCGCGGCGGATGAGGTCCTTGGCCTCCATGTTGGCCAGCACGCTGCTCATGCTCTGCTGCGTCACCCCGCCGGAACGGGCCAGCTGGGCACCGGACATGCCGCCCTCGCGCGAGAGGGCCAGCAGCACGGTGTACTGCGTCATGGTCAGCCCGTAGGCGCGCAGCACCGCCTCGTGGTGCCCCATCAGCGCCTGTTCCGACCGCCTGATGCGGGTGCAGAGGGTCTCCTCGGCCGGGGCTTCCATCGCACACTCCACTCCATTGACAGGTTCATGGGTTGACTCAGGAACCTTATATACCTACTGTCTTCGACTATAAGGATACTGAGTCAACACAAGGGGCTGTAACCATGAAGGCCGTCCTCCTCGACACCCGGGACCACTACCGCCTCGCCGAACTCGACGAGCCCGTCCCCGGCCCCGGCCAGGTGGCGGTCCGGGTCGCCTACGCCGGGATCCAGTGGGGGGACACCATGGTCCGCGACGGCCACTTCCCCCTCCCGCGTCCCTTCGTCCCCGGCTTCGAGGCCACCGGGCACGTCACCGCGGTCGGTGAGGGCGTCGACCCGGGCCGCATCGGCAGGCCCGTCGCCGCACTGACCACCGGGGGCGCCTGCGCCGAGGTGGTCCTGGCACCCGCCGTGCTCACCCTGGACACCGGCGACCTGCCGCTGCGCACGGCCGCGGGCCTGGGCTGGGGCGCACCGACCGCCTACGACCTCATCAACACCACCGCACGGGTACGGCCCGGCGAGAGCGTGCTCATCCACGCCGCGGCCGGATCGGTCGGCACCCTCGCCGCACAGTTCGCCCGGCTCGCCGGAGCCGGCCGGATCGTCGGCGTCGCCGGCAGCGCCGCCAGGGCCGGCTACGCCGCCGCCTTCGGGTACGACCGGGTCCTGCTGCGCGAGGAGTTCCCCGCCGCCCTCGCCGGCGAACGCTTCGACGTGATCCTCGACCCGGTCGGCGGCGCCACCCGCCGCACCGGCCTCGAACAGCTCGCGCCGCACGGCCGGCTCGCCGCGTACGGCAACCTCGCCGCCCGCGAACCCGTCCAGGCCGACCCCGGCGACCTGCTCATGCAGGGCACATCACTCCTGACCTACAACAGCAACCTGCTCGCGCGCACCCACCCCGAGCGCCTCGCCGACAGCGCACGCCGCGCCCTCGCCCTCGCCGCGGACGGCAGCGTCCGCATCGACGTCACCGCCGAGTACGACCTGGCCGACCTGGCCACCGCCGTACAGCGGCTCGCCGAGGGCGCCACCCACGGCAAGAGCATCCTGCGCGTCGCCTGACAGCACACCGCAAGCAGCAGACCTCCCGGCCCCGCGCATGCCGCAACCCCCGGGCAGGACCCGGGGGAGAGCCCCCGCCGTATGGCGGCCGGCGGGGGCCGTTCGCCGTCCCCGGTCAGCCGGTCTCCTCCAGGGCGCCGTCGGGGATCCAGGAGCCGTGCAGGCCGGCGCCCACCCGGTGGGGCAGGTGGACGGTGGCGACCGTCTCGAGGCCGCCGGCGTCCAGGACCAGCAGCTGCGAGGAGTCCTGCTTGAGGTCGGAGACCACGGTGAGCAGGTAGCCGTCGTCCTCGCACGAGGCCCGGGCGGCGGGCACGAAGACCGCCTCGCTGGGCAGACGGGCGTCACCGACCTGATGGATGCGGCGGGCGCCGGTGGTGCGGTCGTACTTGACCACGCCGTAGCCGCCGAAGCCCTTCTCGTCGGGGAAGCAGGTGGCGTACTGGTAGCGGTTCTCGGCGCCCAGGTACTCCTCGTTGAGCGTGGGGAACTCCACCGCCAGGTCGTCGATGATCTGCTCGTCGACCGTGCCGGCCACCAGGTCCACCAGCCAGCGGCGGGTGTAGGAGCGGGCGACGGGCTCGCTGCCGCGCCCGGGCGCACCGGTCCACCAGTTCCAGGACAGCCGGAAGCCCTCACGGTCCACGGTGGGCCCCTCCAGCACGATCCGGCCCCGGCCGTCCTCGTAGGCGTTGGAGACGTGCAGCATGTTGCCCGGCTCGATGGAGAACCAGCGGATCCTCCCGGCGCCGTCCTCCCCGCGCGGCATCACGCCGATCCGGGCGGGCTGCTCGTCGCTCCAGCCGTAGGGGATGCCGGAGTGCTCCGCGGCGTCGAAGGTGACGCTGCCCTCGACGAAGACCACGTGGCGGCGGGTGATGGCGAAGTCGTGCTTGAGGGCGGCGCTCGCTCCCGGGACCTCGGCGCTGTGGACGATCGCCCCCTTCGCGTCGACGACGTAGTACATCAGGAACGGCGGGAACGGCGAGGAACCGAAGAAGTGCAGCTCCCCGGTGACCGGGTCCTCCTTGGGGTGCGCGGTCATCGCGGTGCGCAGCTTGCCGTCGAAGTCATGGGCGCCGACCGTCTCCAGCTCCCCGGTGATCTCGAAGGGCAGGTTCGCCTCGCACAGCGCCAGGAGCCGTCCGGCGTGCTCGATGACATGGGTGCCGGCGGCGCTGGCCGTCAGGTCGGGTCCGCGGTCGGTCATGTAGGGGGCGCCGTCGAGAGCGGGGGTGTGCACCCAGCGGTTGCGGTACCACTCGGCGCGGCCGTCACGCAGCCGGATGCCGTGGACCATGCCGCTGCCCTTGAACCAGTGGGTGGGGGTGACACCGGGCTTGGGGTTGTGGCCGTTGCGCAGCAGCCGGCCCGTCAGCTCGGGGGGCAGGGTGCCCTCGACGGTGAGGCCGGTGGCGGTGACCTCGTCGGCGACGGGCGTGAAGTGACCGGTCAGGTAGGGCGGCTTGGCGGTGGTCATGGCAGGAATCTCCTCGGTGGACGTGATGCGCGCTCAGACGGACTGTTCGGCACGGGACTTCAGGTGGACGAGCCAGCTCTCCAGGGAGGCGGTCAGGGCCTTGCGCAGGTCACCGGCCGCGGCGTCGACCGGGGCCCCGCTCCAGGACTCCTCGGTGCGGACGGTGACGCCGGCGCCGGTCTCCTCGAAGGTCCACACATGGACGCCGGTGATGCCTGCCGCGGGGCCGCCCCAGACGATCCGCCGCCCGGGGACCAGCTCGTGCACGGTGGAGGTGATGTCCAGACCGTGGGTGTGCCAGCGGAAGCTGCTGCCGACCGCCGGCGGCCCGTCGGGCTCCGCCCGGTCCACGTCCGGGTTCCAGGCGGGCCAGGCGCCGATGTCGGTGTGCAGCTCCCACACCCTCGCGAGCGGAGCGTCGATGACGGTGCTCAGACGGACGATGACGGGAGCGGTTTCGTCGATGGTGACCATGGGTGTGCTTTCTGTCGGGACGGGACGGACGGGTCGGGTCGGACGGACGTCGGGTCGGGGCGGACGGTGGGGCGGCGGCCTACCGGTGCAGCCGGCCCCGGGGGAGCGGGGCGGCGGGCGGGCCGTACGCCGCCCCGGCGGCGGCCACGGCGGCCCGGCCCCCGCCGCGGCGGGTCAGGAACACTGCGAGGACGGCCGTCGCGGCCATGACGGCGGCCGAGGCCGTGAACGCGGCCCGGTAGCCGGCGGTGAGAGCCTCCGCAGCGGACCGGCCGCCAGTGGCGCCGGCGGTGACGGAGCCGGCCAGGGTGGCCAGCGCGGCGAGGCCGATCGCGCCGCCGACCTGGCGGGTGGTGTTCACCAGCGCGCCGGCCAGACCCGCGTCCTGACGCGGGACACCGTCCACGGCGAAGGCCGTGAGCTGGACGAAGGCGACGCTCAGGCCCAGACCCACCAGGATGCTCGGGCCCAGGACGTCCGCCAGGTAGCTCCCGTCGGCGCGGATCCGGGACAGCCACAGCAGCCCGGCGGCCTCGGTGAGCAGCGCCGCGGTCAGGGTCGCGCCGGCGCCGATGCGCCGGGCGGCGAGCGGGGCGAGAGCGGCACCGAGCATGTTGGCGGCGGCGAGGGGCAGTTGCCCCGCCCCCGTGACCAGGGGACCGGCCCCCAGAACCTGCTGCTGGTAGAGCGGAAGGAAGAAGAACAGGGCGATCCACACGGAGCCCAGCAGCGCCATCAGCACGTTGCCCGCACCGACCCGGCCGGCCGCGAACAGGCGCGCCGGGATCAGCGCGTCCGGCCGGCGGAGCCCGATCACGGCGAAACCGGCCAGCAGCACGGCGGCGCCGCCGAGGGCGCCCAGCACCCGCACATCGCTCCAGCCGGCGCCGCGCGCCGTGGTCAGACCCCACACCAGACAGGTCACCGCCGCGGTGACGGTGGCGGTGCCCAGCAGGTCGAACCGCCCGGCCCCGCGCCCGCCCGTACGCGGCACGAGCACCACCACGGCGGCCAGGACCAGCACCGCTCCGAGCGCGACCGAGTGGAAGATCCACGGCCAGCCCCACGCCTGGGTGAGCACACCGCCCAGCAGGACACCGCCCGCTCCGCCCGCACCCGAGACCGCTCCCCACACCCCCAGCGCCCTGCCGCGCCCGGGGCCGGACGGGAAGCTGTCCATCGCCAGCGCGAGCGCGGCCGGGGCGATCGCGGCGGCCCCCAGGCCCTGCACGGCACGCGCCGCGATCAGCACCCCGGGGGAGGCGGCCAGTCCCGACGCGAGCGAGGCCCCCGCGAACAGGGCGAGCCCGGCGACCAGCACCCGGCGCCGGCCGAGCAGATCGGCCGCCCTCCCGCCCGCCAGGAGCAGCGCCCCGAACGCCAGACCGTAGGCGTTGACCACCCAGGTGGTGCCGGTGTCCGACAGGCCGACCCCGGAACGGATCTGCGGGAGCGCCACATTGACGATCGAGGTGGCGAGCATGACCGTGAACTGGGCCGCGGCCAGCGCCGCGAGCACCGCCCCCGGCCGCGGGGCCGGGCCCCGGGCCCGGTCCGTCTGTGTGCGTGCTGCGTTCATGGCGCACACACTCGTGCCGGACGGTGTCCACTATCCAGGCCCGGCAGGGGCGGGCACTGTCCACTCCTGTCCGCACCCGTCCACCCGGCCGCCCGGTCCACCCGTCCACCCGGCCGCCCGGTCCGGCCCGGGCGGCATGTCTCAGCGGGGGCCGCCCAGCTCCTGCTGCCACAGGGCCTCGCAGAGCAGATCCAGCCCCTGACGCAGATGGCGGCGGTAGGTCCCGTACGGAAGACCCAGGCGCCGCGCGGCAGCCTCCTGGGTGGGCGCACCGGAGAAATAGCCCGCCGCCAGCGCTTCCCGGGCACGCACCCCGCGCGGGTCACGGGCGAGTTCGTCGACCGCCCCGCGCAGCAGGGCGCGCAACTCCCCGACCGGCTCGGCCAGATCGGCCGCCAGACGGCTGCGCAGCAGGGCACAGGCGCCGAACGCCTCCGCATCGCGCCAGTGGGCCAGCGCCTCCCGCACGGCCTGGTCGAACGCGGTCCGCGAGACGGGCGACGGCCCGGACGGGGCAGGCACCTCGGTGGCCGATATGAACTGCAGGAGCCACGTCTCCACCGGCAGCCGCCGCCAGTCCACGCCGAACAGCCCGTAGGTGTACTCACCCACCCGCGGCCGCGCCCCGGTGTCCTCCAGGGTGCCCTTCACGCGCCCGGCCCAGGTCTCGGCGTCCTGGAACACGGCGAAGCCGTAGGCACGGCCGCGGGCCCGGGCCGCCTCCGCCTGGGCCCGCGAACTGCTCAGGTCGATGACCCGCGAGGGAACCTGGTACCGCTCGGGATAGACCGAGAAACGGCTGATGCCGATGTGCTCGCCGGGGCTCACCGGCGCGGTCGCACCGGCGTACTGCCACGCGGCGGCGACGACGGGATCGGTGGCCAGGTCCTGCGGGTCGGGAGGGAACGGCAGAGCCAGCCGGGCCGTGAACGCCACCACCCGGCCCGTGCTCACGAGACGGTAGACGCTGAAGGCCTGCGGCTGGCGCCGCGCCCAGTAGCGGACCAGTTCCGCGGAGGCGTCCCCTTCCGTCTCGGCGGCCATGCGCAGCACGACATCGATGTCATCCGGGTGCAGCGGGCGGTCGTGCACCTCCTCCTCACGCGACCAGGAACGCAGCCGGGCCAGGGTCTCGCCCTCCCGGAAGAGGTAGAACAGGTCGTCGGTGACGGTCCACACCCGCTCCTCGGGCGCCTCCCGCAGGATCCGCAGGTACTCGTCCGCCAGCCGCTGGCGCATCGACTCGAAGGCATTGGGCGCCCGCCAGCGCAGATCGGCGGAGAGCGTCTCGCGTGCGGCGTCGTGCGGGTGGAGCCCCCGGTGGGTGGACTCCATGAAGGGCAGGTCCCGCAGCCAGGAGAAGAGCGGATGGGCGTCCTCCTCGGGCAGCACCGCGGCGAGCAGCTCCTCGGACGTCGAGTGGGCCTGCGCCGCCACCTCCAGGGCGCGGCGGTGGGCCGCCGTGGGCACCTCTCCGATCAGTCCCGCCAGCAGGGTCCGCAGGACGTCCGCCGTGGGCGCCCAGATCTCCTGCCTGCCACAGCCCTCGGACCCGGCCGCCGCCGCCAGGGACAGCGCCAGCGGGTTGCCCCCGGCGAACCGGAGGACCCGGTCCCGCAGTTCGGGCCGGATCTGGGCCGCCACCAGCAGGTTCCGGGCCTGCTCCTCGGAGAACGGCTCCAGCTCGCTCACGTGCAGCAGCCGCGACCAGGCGGGATCGGCCGTCCACTGCGGCTGCGGAGCACGCCGGCCGGCCAGGACGACCAGGGTGTCGTCCGCGGCACGGGGCAGGAAGTGGTGCCACAGCCAGCTCTCCAGCCACTGGCAGTGCTCGAAGGAGTCCACGAACAGCACCGTGCCCGGAACATCCAGGAAGGGCCCGGCAGCATGCTCGAAATCGGCCGGGTCCCGGCTGACGAACCGGCCGTCGAGCTCGACGAGCAGTCGGCCCGCCGCACGGGCACGGTCCGCCAGGTGCCGCAGCAGCGTCGACTTCCCGATCCCGCCCGGCCCGTACACGTAGAACGCGAACGGCGCCTGCGGATCACCGGCCAGAGCCTCCCCGAACCGCTCGAGTTCCTCGTCCCGGCCCACGAAGGCCCGGACGCGCGCTCTGCTCAGTCTTTCCCCCACGGACACCATGGCGGCTCCCCTCCCATCATTGCGGCCCAGGACAGCCGAGTCCGGCAGACACATCGGGCCCCGCGGCGGCGGCCACGGGCACCGGTCACGCACGGCCGTGGTCAGGGCCCGCACACCCGGCGGACGAGGTGTCGCATCCGGCACTGCGGAGGCCGAATTCCGCCTCCGGGCCTGCTATTTCGTCGAGATCCTAACGGAGGCGACCGGCGGCCCGGCCGGGACAGGCTCCCGCTTACCCGGGTCCGGGAGCGGAGCCGCCCCGGCGGACGGGGGTGAAGTCCAGCGACAGCGCGACGGGCCCCCGCGTGTACAGACCGCTCTCCCGGTACCGGAAGCCGGGGCTGTAGCGCACCCGGTCGAGCAGGGGCAGCAGCATCGCGGCGACGGTCTCGATCTCGGCCCGCGCGAAGGCCGCACCGACGCACTGGTGCAGTCCGGTACCGAAGGCCAGGTGCTGCGCGGCGGCGGTGAACGAGCGGGCGGTGCCCAGGTCCGGGCGGTGGATGTCGAAGGTGTCCGGGGCGGCGAAGACGGCGGGGTCGCGGTTGGCCGCGCCGATCATGCAGAAGACGGTGGCACCTGCCGGGACGGTGGTGCCGGCGAACACGGCGTCCCTGCGCGTCCGGCGGGGGATGAGCTGGACCGGCGGGGTGCAGCGCAGGGTCTCGGCGATCGCGGCGGGCAGCAGGTCCGGGTCCCGGCGGACCTGCGCCATCTGCTCGGGATGGTCGATCAGGTGCCTGAAGAGCTGGGCGAGGGTCTTGTCCGCGGGCTCGGTGGCGGCGGCCAGAACGTTGATGATCAGCGCGGTGACATCGCGGTCGCTCATGGCGATTCCGTCGAACTCCGCGGTGCACAGCTTCGATATCAGGTCGTCGCCGGGGCGCCGGCGCCGCGCTTGGATGACGGGGAGGAGATACGCCTCCAACTGCTCGGCGCAGTCCATGCAGTGCCGGCGCCGCTCGGGGGTGAGGGTGAGGGCGGTGATGAACTCGATGACCCCGCTGTGCCAGCCGGCCACCCGCTGCCAGTCCTTCCTGTCCAGGCCGAGGACGTCGAGCGTCACGTGCACGGCGAAGGGTCTGCCGAAGTCGTTGACCAGGTCCATCCGGCCCCGGCCCAGGAACGGGGCCAGGAGTTCGGTGGCGTTGGCGCGGATGGCGCGGATCTGGTCCTGGAGGGCCTGCCCGGTGAAGGCTCGGACGACAATCTTCCGTTTGGCGGTGTGCTCGGCCCCGGTCATCTGGGCGAGGACCGGCCCGCGCATCACCGGCTCGGCGCGCACCTGCAGCGTCTCGGTGGTGAATGCCTCATGGTCGCTCAGCACCCGCTGCACGTCCTCGTAGCGGGAGAGGAAGTAGCTGTCGATCTCCGGCTCGTGGTGCACCGGAGTCCGCTCCCTCAGCTGCGCGAAGTAGCGGTAGGGAGCATCGGCGAACTCCTCGGACAGGACGCTGAAACCGGCGGGGGCCACGGGCATGGTGGAGGACCTCTCGAAGGGCGCAGTGCGAGGAAGGGGCGGGAGCCGTGCGGGACACGGCCCGGCCACGACGTCCGGCGTTCCTGATCTCGGCCGGAAGGATCCCGGTCGGGCTGCAAGACGGGTGAACGACGGCGCGGGTTCCGCCCACCGCAGGGCTTCGCACCGGGCCGGCGCCCGGCCGCCGTCCGTCCGCCGCGCCAGCGCGTCCCGGGGAACGGCAGGTCAGGGCATTTCGTCCGGATCGCAGGTGGCGCGGCGCAGACCGATCGTGCGCAGGGCCCGCATCAGCCCCTCCCCGTCACCCGCGCGGACCAGATGGACGGCCCCGTCGACGGTGACGACGCCGAGGTCACCGGGGGCCGCCACGGCCCTCGTCCGGAGCACCACCCCGCTGGGCGGGTCCAGGGCGCGCACCCCCTGGAAGACACCGAGCGCGGCCGGGTCGTCACCGAAGCCGCCGGACACGGTGAGCACGGTGATGTCGGGGAGCAGGACCCGGGCGTGCGCCAGGGCCACGTCCGGCGTCAGGGCGCAGGAGATGACCCGGAAATGGGGATTGCGCTGGATCCGCGACCGCAGCAGCTCCAGCTCCGAGCCCTCCGGCACGCCGACCACCAGGACCGTCATCACAATGCCTCATCCTCCGCCGTCGCGGTGTGCCCGTCGAGCGGGACGCCGGGACGCCGGGACGCCGGGACGCCGGGACGCCGGTACGCCGTGGCGCCCGCCCCGCCCGACCGGTACGCCGCGTCGCGATGAGTACGGACTGCGCCGCCGGTCTACCCTTCAGACCCATCGCCCGGGAGGAGCGGCAGATGACCGGTACGACGACTCTCGACCTCGCACCACAGGCCCGGATCGTGGCCCGCCTCGCGGCGGCCGTCCCGGACGCCCGGCTCACCGACCGGACGCCCTGCCCCGCGTACGCGGTCGGCGACCTGCTGGCCCACCTCGCCCACCTCGCCGCCGCCTTCCGCGACGCCGCCCGCAAGGACCTGGGGCCCACGACGGACACGGCCCCCGGCCCGGCCGCACCCTCCCTGCCCGCCCACTGGCGCGAGGAGCTGCCCAGGGTCCTCGGCGAGCTGGCCGAAGCCTGGAAGGACCCGGCCGCCTGGACCGGCATGACCCGCGTCGGCGGCGTGGAACTGCCCGGCGACATCGCGGGCGCGGTGGCCGCCGACGAACTCGTGCTGCACGGATGGGACCTGGCCCGCGCCACCGGCCAGGAGTACGCACCCGATCGGGCCGCGCTGCACGCCTCGCACACGTTCCTGCTGACGTTCGCCGAGGACGAGAGCCGCGGCGGGGGCATCTTCGGACCCGTCGTCCCCGTCCCGGACGGTGCCCCGCTGCTGGACCGGGCGGTCGGGCTGAGCGGACGCGACCCGGGCTGGACACCGCCGCCGGGCCGCGGCTGAGCCCGGACCCCCCGGCCCGCACCCCGGCCCGCACCCCGGCCCGCGCCCGCGCCCCGGACCGCCCTCAGGTCTGGCACTGCCTGGTGACCGCGGGAGACCAGCCGCTCCAGGCGGCGCCGTCGGCCCGGGCGTGCACCCGGATCTCGACCTTCACCGGGCCGCACACCCGCGTCGTACTGCCCACCTCGAGGGGACCGACGGCCTCACCGGCCCGGACGTGGGTACGACCGCTGCCCACCTTCTCCCAGTGACCGCCGTCGACCACGCGGAAGAACGCCTCGTAGGAGACGTTCACCGCCCTCGACCCGGTGTTGCGCGCCTTGATGTAGGCCGTGATCTCCCGCGTGGGGAACCGGCCGGCGGAGCCCCGCTCGGCGCTGATGCAGCCGTTGACGGCCACCCGGCCGGTCGACGTCCCCCCGCCACAGGCGACCGCCGCGGCATGAGCGTGGCCCGGCACGGCCAGCACGGTCAGCGCGGCTGCGCCCAGGACGGCTCCGGTACGCCTCAGATGCAATGTCTCGGTCCTTGTCTGTCTGCGAGCGGCTCTTCCCGGAGAGACCATGGCCCGCGCCGAGGCGGCACGGACAGCGTTTCACCAGCACTTTCCCCCGAACGGGTGCGGACCGGCGTGGCCGGCGGGCCGCATCCGCGACGGACGCCCGCCGGGCACAGGGGCGCCTCCGGCCCCCCGTTTCCTTCGATCGCGAAGGGATCGGGAGGCCCGGCCGGCCCTCCCGAAGGGATACGGCCGGTGACGCTCGGTGAGATCCGGGCGCCCCGGGGGTGACCCGCCCCATAGGACCCCCGTCACATACGAGCCGGGATAGTAGCCCCCACGGGCCCGATATCCCTTCCCCGTACCGGCTCCCACCTGCACGGATCCCCCCGGGCCCGGTACGGGGCCGCCGGTCCCCGACTGCGAGGCCGCCTAGTAAGAGGGGTCGTTGCCAGGCCGTCGGGGCGTCGGTAGAACTGGATGAGTCGCCAGGCGGCACGGGTGCTTCACCCGCCGCCGACGAACCCCTCTCCACCGTGTGAGTGGCTCACGCATGCCTCGGCATGCCGCGACCGCCCCTGTTCCCTGTGGAAGGTATCCCCGTGTCCAACCCCGTCATCCGCCGCATCGCCGCTTCCAAGAAGACCCTCGCGGGTGCCGTCGTCGCCCTCGGTGTCGCCGGTTCCATGCTCGCCACGGTTCCCGCCCAGGCGGCCGCCCCGACGAGCGCCAAGGCGATCGCCCAGCAGATGATCAAGGACCCGGCGCAGTTCGCGGCCTTCAACAACATCGTTTCCCGCGAGAGCGGCTGGAACCACACCGCGATGAACTCCTCCTCGGGCGCCTACGGCCTGGTCCAGGCCCTGCCGGCCTCGAAGATGGCCTCCGCGGGTGCGGACTGGAAGACCAACCCGGCCACCCAGATCAAGTGGGGCCTGGACTACATGAACGACCGCTACGGCAGCCCTGTCGGCGCCTGGAACTTCTGGCAGTCCCACCACTGGTACTGAGCCACCAGCGGGCAGCAGACGCACGAAAACGCTCGGCCGGACTTCCCGGCCGAGCGTTTTCGCGTATGCGGCGGCCGTCAGGCGGCGGGCGGGGTCCAGTCGGCGGGCAGCCCGGACTGGGTGAGGACCGTGGCCAGGCTGTAGTGGTCCTGGTCCGAGGTGATCCGGCAGTGGTTCCTGTCGAGGTCGAGGACGGTGGTCATCGGCACGGCGAAGGGCTTGGGCGCACCCTTGAGGTGGCCGGAGTAGACGGCCCGGACGGTGACGCGGTTGCCGTCGAGGCGGGTGGTGCGGACGATGACGTGGACGCCGTCGATGAGGGTGTCGGCGCGGGCCTTCCACCCCGAGATCTCCTTGCGGCCGCGGAAGGTGACGGCCACGGCCTTGTCGGTGTAGGTGCCGTCGGCGGTGAACAGGGCGCCGAGCGCCTGGGGGTCGGTGCCGTTCCAGGCACGGGCCCAGGCACTGACGATCCCCGGCGCACGCCGGTCGGTCTGCTGCGCGGCGTGGGCGGTGGAGGCGGTGGCACACAGGGCGGCGGCGGCAGCCAGCACGGTCACGGTGCGCAGCGGGCGGGACGTCATGATCGGTACTCCAGCAGGGTCGGGGGCGGGACGGGTCCGACCGGCGGCGGCGCCGGACCGGGGAAGGCGCGGGGGTCTCGGCCGCGGAGGACACCGGCGTGCTGCCCCGTCCGTCCGCGTCCCTGCGCTCTCACGGCACACAGCCTCACGCCGGGTGCTGTCCACTCTCCAGCCCCTGCGGGACCGGCGTCTGTCCAGTACTGCCCACACATGTCCACCCGGCCCCCTCCCCGCAGGACGGCCCGGCCGATCCTCGCGCGCGGCCCCGCGGGGCGGCGGGACGAAAACCGGCGGTGGGGCGGTGGCCGGACCTGCTTGGATGCAGCCATGACCACTGCACCTCCTGCCGATCACGAGATATCCGCCGACTCCGCACGGATCGATCCCGCCCTGGTCCACCAATGGCTGGCGGCGGACGCCTACTGGGCCCGCGGCCGGTCCCGGGAGAAGCAGGACCGGGCCATCGCCTCCTCCCTCAACTTCGGCGTCTACGAGCGGACTTCCGGTCTGCAGGTCGGCTATGCCCGGGTGGTGACCGACCTGGCCGACTTCGCCTGGCTGTGCGACGTCTACATCGCCCCGCAGGCGCGCGGCAGGGGACTGGGGACCGCGCTCGTCACCGCGGTGCGCGATCACCTCGCCCCCTACGGTCTGCGCCGCGTCCTGCTGGCCACGGCCGACGCGCACGCCGTCTACGCCAAGGTCGGCTTCACCCCGCTGGAGAAGCCCGAGCGGTGGATGGCACTGGGCTCCCAGTGAGCCCCGGACTCTCCCCGGCCCGGTCCGCGCGGAACGCACGCCGGTAGGCGGCCGGCGTGGTGCGCAGGGCCTCGTGGAAGCGCCGGCGCAGGTTGACGGCCGAGGAGAGACCGACCCGGCGCGCGATCGTCTCCACGGGCAGGTCGGTCTCCTCCAGCAGCGCCCGGGTGGCGGCGATCCGCCGGTCCAGCAGCCAGCGCCCGGGACTGATGCCCAGCTGCTCGGTGAAGCGCCGGGTCAGCGTGCGGGCCGAGACCTGCGAGCGGACCGCCATCTCCGCGACACTGACGGGCTGCTCCAGCCGCCCGTCCAGCCACTCCAGCAGCGGGGCCAGCGAGTCGGTGACCGGTGCGGGGACGGGCAGTTCGGCGTACTGCAGCTGGCAGCCCTCGCGGTGCGGCGGCATCACCATCTGCCGGGCGATCCGCATCGCATGCGCGGCGCCCTGGTCGGCGCTCACCAGGTGCAGGCAGAGATCCGCCCCGGCCGCGGACCCGGCGCTGGTGGCGACGTCGCCGTGGTCGACGTAGAGCACCGCGGGGTCGACCCGTACCTGCGGGAAACGGGCGGCCAGTTCGGCGGCCCGGGCCCAGTGGGTGGCGGCCCGCCTGCCGTCCAGCAGCCCGGCGGCGGCGAGCACGAAGGCGCCCGAGCAGAGGCCGACGACCCGCGCGCCGCGCCGGTGCGCCCGGCGGACCGCCCCGACCACCGCCGCCGGCACCGCGGCGCCGGCCGGCTGCTGCCAGCCGGGGACCAGGACGGTGTCCGCGCGTTCCAGCGCGTCCAGGCCGGCCGTGACCAGCATGTCGTAACCGGCCCGGCCGGGAACCGGACCGGGGTGCTCGGTGCAGACCTCGAACGCGTAGCGGGCGGGGACCGCCGGGCCGTGGTCGCCGAACACCTCGGCCGCGCAGGCCAGCAGGAACGCCGACTGCGGGGGCTGCAGCACGGCCACCACCCGGTGCAGCGCCGGGGACTTCGGCAGCGGACGCGGCGTCATGGCGGGAAAGTACCCCATCATGTCGTCCAGGACACTGGGACGACATGATTGGTCCAGTCCAATATCGGTGGTGTGACCACCACACCCGCACGGACCCCCACCGACCCCACCGGCCGGCCCGCCCCGGCCGATGCGCCGCCCACCCCGCCCCCGTTGTGGGACCGGCGCTTCACGCTCTACTTCACCGCCCGCGCGGTCTCGCTCCTCGGCGACGCGATGATGCCGGTCGCCGCCGCGCTCGCGGTCGGCGCGCTGTACGGGGTTTCCGGAGTCGGCCTCGTCCTCGGCACCTGGACCGGGACGTTCGTCCTCCTGGTCCTGTTCGGCGGAGTGCTCGCCGACCGGTTCGGCGCCCGCCGGATGATGGTCGGCGCCGACCTCGTCCGGGTCCTCACCCAAGGCGTGCTGGCCGCTGCCTTCTTCGCCGGGACACCGCCGTTCTGGCTCCTGGTGACCATGGCGGCACTGGCCGGTGCGGCCGTCGCGATGTTCCTGCCGGGCGCGAACGGCATGATCCCGCTGGTCGCCCGCGAACCGCAGCGGGCCAATGCCACCCTCAAGGTGGCCGACGCCCTCGCCCACCTGACCGGCCCGGCCCTGGCGGGACTTCTGATCACCCTGACCAGCGCCGGAACCGTGTACGCCATCGACGCCGGCACCTTCCTGCTCAGCGCCCTGTGCCTGGCGCTCATCCGGTTCGCCCCCGCCGCCGCACCCCCCGGCACCCCGGCCGACACCGGCACCCACGCCGACTCCCGTGTCCGCACCGGCGGTTCGCTCCGCCGCGACCTGCACCAGGGCTGGCAGGAGTTCCGCGCCCGCACCTGGATGTGGGCGGGGATCCTGATCTGGATGGGCTACGGCGTACTGGTCTTCGGCCCGCTGGTACCGCTCGGCTCGGCACTGGTCGGAGCCCGGCTCGGCCCGAACGCCTACGGCCTGACGGTCTCCTTCCTCGGCGCCGGCACGGTCCTCGGCGGCCTCCTGGCCCTGCGGCTGCGCCCGGCCCGGCCGCTGGCCGCCGGCGCGCTCGCGATGACCCTCTACACCGCGCTGCCGCTCTGCGTGGCACTGGGCGCGGGCCTGCCCGTACTGCTGGCGGGCCACGTCCTCGGCGGCGCCGCCATCGCGTTCTGGTCGGTGATGTGGGCGACCAGCGTGCAGACCCACACCCCGCCCGCGGTCCTCAACCGGGTCACCGCCTACGAACTGGCCGGCTCGGTCTCCGGGATCGCACTCGGCCAGATACTGGCGGGACCGGCCACCGCACTGGCCTCCCCGGGCCGGCTCCTGCTCGTGTCGGCGGGCACCTGTCTGGCGGGCTGCGCGGCGCTGCTCGCGATCCCGGCGATCCGCACCCTGCACCGGGCCGCCCCCACCGACGGCGGCAGGCCGGCCCCGCCGGGCGGCCCGGCCTGAGAACCCCGCTGTCACAGGCGCGCCCGTACGGTCCGCGCATCGACGAGGCCCTTGCCGGGCGCGGTGTCGACGTGGTGGCACTGACCTCCCGGCACGGGCTCGGGCGGCACGGGCTCACCGACAAGTGGCGGACCCGGTAGGCGCCCCCAGGGCGGACCGGCCTTGACGCGGGCGGAGCCGGATCCACCGGTTGCCGGGAATTCTTCGGCGGCGTCTCAGAACGACACGTCGATGTAGTCGATGTCGGTGAGTTCGACCTCGAGCCGGTCGGCGCGGGTGCCGCCGTCCTTGAAGTAGATGTCCTGCAGGCCTTCGGCGACGATCGCGCGCAGCTCCCGGTCCGGGGCGCCCTGCTGCCGGGCGTCGAAGAGGCGCTGCGCGTAGGCGGGCGGGAGGTGGACGGTGAGGCGGCGCATGCGGCCGTCGTCGGTGGTGCCGACGGGCGCGGTGTACCCGAACCGGGCCCGGGTCTCGACCGTGATGCCCGTACTGGTGGCCGCCTGCTGCCGCCGGCGCCCGCGGACCTTCGGCTGCCAGCGGGCCCGCACCGCGGCGTCGATCCGGTCGGTGATCTCCCTCGGCGGGGTCTTGCGCTCGCCCGTGCGGTAGCGCTCGACGGAGCGCTGGCTGACGCCGAGCTCGGCCGCGACGGACCTGGTCGTCCTCAGCTGCTTCACCAGGAAGTTGATGCGGGCCTTCAGGGTCTTGGGCGGTTCCCGGGTGAAGGCCTCGCGGTCCGCGCGTTCCAGGGCGTCGTCGATGTCCCCCACGCCTCTACTCTCCTTCGTCCAGGACGGCGTCGCCGCCCTTGATGTGGCGGGCGGGGTTGAGGCCCTTCTCCATCAGGTCCACCGCCCATGCCATCTCCTGCACGCCTTCCACCTTCGCCGCGCCGGGGGTGGGCCCGAGCCGGAAGGAGCCGGGGAGCGGCTTGCCGGAGGCGGTGTAGGGCAGGAAGTCGAGCGGGGACGGTCCGGGGGAGGCGTAGACGACGCAGTCGGAGAGCACCCCGAGCGGGTACTGGCCGGTCGCCCTCGCCACGTTCGCCATCTTGCGGTGCATGTTGACCCGCGCCTTGGCAATGACCGCGGCCCTGATGTCGGGGCGCCAGGTCGGCCGTTCGAGCGCCGGCCACCGCTCCCCGTCACGGTAGTGCCGTCCCTGCGGGCGCTCGCGCAGCTTGCCGACCCCGCCCTTGACGGTCGCCTTGACCGCGGCGAGCACGGCCGCCATCGCGGGGTCGGCCTGCTTGTGCCGTTCCATCGCGGCGAGGAACTGCCGGTCGTCCAGCTCGGCACTCACGCCCAGATCGGCGAGCGTGTCGAGGTAGGCGGTCTTGAGGCGGTCGTGCCACGGATCCAGATAGGCGCCGGTCTCCCTGCGCAGGTACGCCTCCACCGGCTGCACCTCGTGGCCGAGTTCCTGGGCGTAGGCGAGGGTGTGGGTCTGGTACCAGGCCGGTCCCTGGGGCCGCAGGCCGGACGGTGTGAACGGCGAGGGCAGGCGCGGGTCCGGCTCGACGTGCGACAGGTCCACGAGCCAGCTGCCGGGGATCTTCTTGTTGAACCTCGGCGCGTGGAAGTGGTCGGGGCCGGACAGCCCGACGACCAGGCGCGCGGAGGCGGCGAGGAACGCGGTGTTGATGTCCAGGCCGACCGCGTACGGCCGCAGGCACTCCTCATCCGTGAGCAGCTCCACCTCGCGCACCCACTGGTAGGCCTCCTCGTCCAGGAAGCCCCCGGTCCAGCCGCGGGCGACAGGGTGCTCGGCCGGGGCCTCGGGCGGCGCCGGGTCCATCGGCCCGGTGCCGAGGCTGCCCGGGTTGTACCCGGACTCCCACTGGCCGGTGGTCTCGTTCTTGACGGCGCGGGTCGGCGGGCGCAGCGCGGTCATCAGCTCCAGCCCGGAGACGGCGGCCGAGCCGCGCGGGGTCAGCACCCGGGCCGCGTACGTACCCAGGACGCGGGCGATACCGGCCGGCTCCATCTCGCTGACGCCGGGCCAGGACCGCGCATCGAGCGCGTCCCAGGACAGGACCGCGAGCTGCACGCACCGGCGCTGACCGGCCTGCGCCGGCCGGTAGATCCGCGCCCACGGCCCGAAGCCGCGCCGCGTCAGCTTCCACTTCGCCCGCGCGAGCTCCTTCACGACCGGGTGGTCGTCCTCCAGGCGCAGGGAACGGCGCTGCTCGTGGCCCTCCAGCCGCTCCGGCAGGCCCAGCCGTACGGCGGCCGGCCCGGTCAGCACGACCAGCGGGTCGGAGTCCTTCCCGTTGCGGTTCAGCGGCGCGGCACCGAGCCCCGACCCGGCCAGCGTCCACTCCACCAGCTGCGCAACCGTCGTGGCCGGGCAGTCCAGCACGATGCCGTCCACGCCGTACGCGGTCCCGTCGCCGTCCAGGACCGCGAGCGGACCGTGCGGGAACCTCGGGTCGGCGCCCGGCTGCGGGGCGGCCTTCCGCACCGGACGGTGCGGGAGCGCCCGTGCAGGAGGGGCCGGATCCGCGGCAAGGGGCACCGGTTCCGCGGCGGCGGCCGGGGCAGGCTGCTGCGTGGTGCCGGTGAAGGCCTGTGGTGCCCGCCCGGTCGCCGGTACGGGCGCGGTCGCCGGGTACCTCTCGGCCCAGCCCTCCAGCAGCCGCAGGTACGCCTGCAGGCGCGGCGGCCTCGGCTCCGAGCGGCCGTTCTCCCAGTTCTTCACCGTCTGCGGCGTCGACTTCAAGGCCTGAGCCAGCTTCGCCTGCGACACACCGGCCGCTTCACGCAGCCGGGCCCGCTCCGCCGGCGGCGGCAGCTTCGGCTCGCCCTCCAGCAGTGCGTCCACCGCCTCGAACAGCTCTTCCTGACTCGGCATCACGCCACCTCCACCCCGGACGCTAGCAGGTTTTAACCTCGAAACGCCTGCTGGATTTAACCCTTTCCGACGCTGTCCGGGTCTGGTGCAGAGCGGCGAGCGACCACGGGAGCCGGTGCGTACGGGGCTACTCAGGCCGTCTTTGAGTACCCCCGCTCATGATCCGGGTGCCGGCCGCTCCCTATCGTGACCTGCATGGACACGGACCCGGCCCCCACCGACACCCCCACTGCGGACAAGCCGCGGCGGTTCAACGGCTGCGCGGTCGCCGCCGCGGTCCTCGTCGTCCTGGCCGTGCTGGGCGCCTGGGCGCTGGCCGAATTCGAGAAGGGCCTCGACGGCTACGGCCAGCTGGAACAGAGCGGCCCTGCCGGACACGTGGCGGACCCCCTCGGCCCCGGCGCGACCGCCCGGTACGAGGACGGCCTGAAGGTGACCGTCAGCCGGCCGCGCCCGGAGGCCGACGGCACCTACAGCCTCACCGTGACCTACGAGAACGACACCGACGAAGAGCTCCGCCCCGGCGGAGAGTCGTCCGTCGACAGCGTGTCGGAGCACGGTCCCGCGCCACTGGTCGTCCGTGCGGGCCGGTCGCTCGACGACCACACCTCCGGCTTCAGCCTGAACTGGCTGAACTCGCGGGAATCCGCCGCCGCGCTCATGCCGCCCCTGGGCACGGACAAGAAGCGCACCGTTCCGGTCCGCATCAGGCCGAGCACGGACGCGAAGGGCATCCCGGTCACCGTGGAAGTCGATCCGCCGGAAGCCGGCTACCGGGAGACCGCGTACTTCGAGCTCACCCTGAACTGACCGACCGACAGGCGGGCGGGCAGTCCGGCCCGGGGACCAGGACGAGCACGGACAGGGCCGTGCAGGCTGCCCGCTGAGCCTCCACGGGGAGCGGCGACCGTACGGGCCGGGCGGGATGTGCCTGCCCCCACCCGGCATCCGTCCGCCGCCGGGGGCTCCGTTCGGCCCGGCTCCCACCGGTGGCCCGCTCCTTGCCGACGGCCCTGCTGTCCGGTCGTTTCAGGAAGTGGGGCGGACCTCCCACCGGGAGACGCCGCCGCGCTCCTCGGCGACGTACAGCGTGCCGTCCGGACCGAAGGCCAGTCCGTGGGGTTCGCGGTCGGGATCCGCGAGCGGGTGTTCGGTGACCTTCCCGTCCGGGGTGACGGAGCCGATCCGGCCGGTGCCCCACTCGGTGAACCAGCAGGTCCCGTCCGGGGCGACCGCAACGGCGTGGGGGCGGCAGTCGGCCTCGGGCAGTGCGAACCCGGTGATCTCCACGCCCGCCCCGCCGGTCGTGAGCCGCCCGATCCGCCCGGCGCCGATCTCGGCGAACCACAGGCTCCCGTCCGGGCCGGCCGCGAGTCCGACCGGGGCGGCGCCGGGTGTGGGCAGAGGGTGGATCCGGACCTCGCCGGAGACGGTGATCCGGCCGATCGCGTTCGCCTGGTTGAGGGTGAACCACAGGGCCCCGTCGGCTCCCGCCGTGAGGAAGGACGGGAATCCCCCCTCGCACGGCAGCGGGAACTCGCGGACCTCACCATCGGTGCCGATCCGGCCGATGCGGCCGGAGTCCGTCAGGGTGAACCACAGGGCGCCGTCGGGCCCGGCCGCGATCCCGTACGGTCCGCCCGCGCCGCCGGGAAGCGCGTACGAGCGGGTCTCGCCGTCCACCGTGATCCGGCCGATCCGATGGTCGCGGTACCGGGTGAACCACAGGGCGCCGTCCGGTCCTCCGGTGATCAGGGTGGGGCCGCAGCCGGGGGAGTCCAGTACGAACTCCTCGACGCGACCGGTCGACGGGGTGAGGCGGGCGATGCGCCCGGCGTGGACGAGGGTGCACCACAGGCGGCCGTCCGGCCCGGCGGCGAGTGCGTACGGGCCGGAGCCGGCGGTGGGCAGGGCGAGGGTGCCGAGCGGCTTCACGGAGGTGGTCAAGCGGGGCGTCCTTTCGGCGGGGAGGGGAGGAGGGACAGGGAGGCCGGCCGGCGGGCCGTCACGGGCGGGTGCCGGCTGCGGCGGGCACCGGGGCGCGCAGCGCGAGCCGGTCGCCCGGCCAGCGGGCGCACAGTCGCCGGTCGTGGCTGACGACGACCACCGCTCCGGCGAACCGGGCCAGTGCCTCCTCCAGCTCCTCCGCCAGCGCGGGGGAGAGGTGGTTGGTGGGCTCGTCCAGCAGCAGGACGTCGGCCGGTTCGGTGACCAGGCGGGCCAGGGCCAGCCGCTGCCGCTGCCCCACGGACAGGGAGCCGACCGGGACGGACAGCCGGTCGCGGGCGAACAGGCCCAGCGACAGGAGCCGTTCGGCGTGCTCTCCGGGAGTTCCCGGGCGGCCCTCGGCGTAGGCCGCGAGCAGTGTGCCGTGGCCCGCTCCGACGCCGGTGTGCTGGGCCAGCAGCCCGGTCCGGCCGTGCCGTACGACCTGCCCGAGGTCGGGGGCCAGGGATCCGGCCAGAACGTGCAGCAAGGTGCTCTTGCCCGCCCCGTTCGGGCCCGTGACCAGCAGTCGGCCGCCGGTCGGCACGCTCACGTCCACCGGCGCGAGCCGCCCCCGGACCGAGACTCCCGCGGCGGCCAGCAGCGGCCGTCGTGCGTCGCCGGACCCGGCCGGCCCGGAAGGCGCCCCGGCCCCGGCACCGGCTCCGGCTCCGGTGGCGGTGGTGCGCGGTACGGCGGTGAACCGCAGGGGGTCCGCGGGTGCGGGCACCGGCCGGGCCAGCAGCCGGGCGAGCCGTTCCTCGGCGTTGCGGACCCGGCTCGCGAGGGACTGCTGGACCCGGCCTGCGGCGCGGTCGTACGCCATCTTGTTGCCGTCCTTCATGGCCCGGCCGGGTGCCACCCTGCGGGCGGTGACGGCGGTGGCCTCGCGCAGCCGGGCCGTCTCGGCCCGCCACGCGGCGTGGGCCTCGGCGCGCCGCCGCCGTTCGGCGGCGCCCCCGGCGAGGTAGCCGGTGTAGCCGTTGCCGTACCGCACGGTCCTGTGGAGGTCGCCGTCGACCTCCAGGAGGGAGGTGGCGACGCGTTCCAGGAAGGCCCGGTCGTGGGAGACGGCGACCGTGATGCCGCGCCGGGCGCGCAGATGGTCCTCCAGCCAGGTCAGGGCGGCGCCGTCGAGGTGGTTGGTGGGCTCGTCGAGGAGCAGCACCTCCGGGGCGGCGGCGAGCAGCACGGCCAGGCGCAGGCGCACGGTCTCGCCGCCGGACAGAGCGCCGACGGCGCACTCGCGGGGCAGCGACGGCAGGCCGAGGCCGTGCAGGGAGCGTTCCACACGGGCGTCCGCGTCGTACCCGCCGCGCAGTTCGAAGGCGGTGAGGGTGTCGGCGTACGCGGTGAGGGTCTCGGCGGTGGCGTCGCCGCCGGCCATGCGGGCCTCCAGCAGGCGCAGGCGCCGCTCCAGGACACGCAGTTCGGCCAGGGCGCGGTCGACCACCTGCTGGACGGTCAGGTGCGGGGGGAGGCTCTCTTCCTGCGCGAGGTGGCCGACGCCGCCCTCGGCGTGCAGGACGACCTGGCCGCGGTCGGGGCGCTCGGCCCCCGCCAGCAGCCGGAGCAGGGTGGACTTGCCGGAGCCGTTCTCGCCGACGATGCCGAGGCGTTCCCCGGCGGGGACGGAGCAGTCGACGGAGTCGAGGACCAGGCGGCCTCGGTAGGACTTGGTGAGGTCAGACGCGGTGAGCTGCGCGGTCACAGAGCGGCTCCAGGGGTTCGGGGGCGGGGATCGCCGTCACGGCGGCGGTGCGGCGGGTGGTGACGCGGTGGAAGAGCACGGGAGTTCTCCTTTAAGGCGACGAATGTTGCGTTAAAATGTTGGCATGGATTCCACCGCGCAGGCAAGCGAAGATTCCGGCCGACAGGAACCGGCCGCGAAGCGGCGCCGCACGGGCGGCCGCAGCGCCCGCGTCCGCACCCAGGTGCTGGAGTCGGCCGGCGCGCTGCTCCTGGAGGCCGGGTACGACGGGCTGACGGTCGACGCGGTCGCGGAACGCGCAGGCGTCCACCGCACGACCGTCTACCGGCGCTGGGGCGACGTCGGGCGCCTGCTGGCCGACGTACTCGACGCCGCGTCCGACGACATGTGGAGCCCACCGGACACCGGGTCGCTGGAGGACGACCTGACCGCCCTCAACCAGGAGGTGTACGCCGCACTCGCCGGCGGCGGGCCGAACCTGACCACGGCTCTGATCGCCGCCGGGTTCCGGTCCGCGGAAGCCGCCGCGGCGCTGTCGCGCTTCTGGGAGGACCGCTACGCACGCTGCACGGCGGTCGTCACCCGCGCGGCCGAACGCGGTGAGCTGCCCGGCCCCGCGGACAGCCGGGCACTGCTCGTCGCGGCGACCGCCCCGCTCTACCACGAACTGCTGCTGCTCCGGGCCGCCCCGGACCCGGCACTGCCGCGCCGCGCCGCCGCGGCCGCCGCCGCGGCGGCCCGCACCGGAGCCTTCGGCGCACGGCACTGACACCGCACGCGCCGACGGCCGGCCGGAACCAGGACGGCGCCACCGACCCCGGCTGCGCCCCGGGCCCGACCGGCAGGACCCGAAAGAGACGCCCTAGGCTCCGGCCATGACTACTGACCAGTGGTACGTCCTCATCGAGGAGGACACCCGGACGACTCGCTGCGCCGACGGGGTCGAACTCAAGCTGCACCGCTGGGCACTGGTGGCCAGCCATCCCGTCAACGGTACGCAGGAACAGGCTCTCGCCGCGGCCGAGGACGCGGCCCTCCACTACCTGCCGGCCGTCCTGGCCCGCCACACGAGCCCGGGGGACACCCCGGCCCGTCAGGCCTTCCTCACCCCGGACGGCGCCTGGCTGGTCCAGCTGAGGCAGCGTCACCGCGAGTGCCACATACGCGTGACCGCCGCCCGCCTCGTCCACACACGGGAAGAGACCCAGGCCCCGCCGAAAACCCTCAAGGAGAAACTCCGCCACGCCCTGGACGGCCCCGAGCCCTCCGCCGAACCCTGGACCCCCAAGACCCGGGCGGCGGACTGACCCGCAGGGCCGTTCACCCCGGATCCGCAGGCCGGCAGCGGCGTACGTAGTAGCCGTAGGTCAACGCAAGCACCATCGGGCCCCACAGCATCGACGGGGCGATGCACACCGTCGCCAGCGCCTCCCACCAGCCGCTGGAGTACCCGAGAGCGTGCACCCCCGCGACGTCCAGCCAGGCGAGCAGCATGCTTCCCCACAGGGCGGTCAGGACCAGGCCGCCGAGTGCGGCGGGGACGATCGCCGCGATCGGCGGGATGCGTTTCCCGCCGATCACCGGCAGCCGGGCGGGTACGACCTCGCCCCATCCCCGCACCAGGCCGAGGGAAAGGAACGCCAGTGCCTCCGACAGCACACTGAGCCCGAAGACGTAAGGCACCGCCCACCACACCCAGGCCGGCGCGTTCGGATCGATCAGCCCCATGTCGAAGTCGAAAGCGAACGGCAACCGCCACAGACAATGGGGCAGCAGGACCAGCGGGACCGCACGGGCGGTGATGAGCGCCCATCTCGGGACCGGACGCTCGGTGCCGTGTGAAGCCGCTTTCGGACGGACCGCGTTGACAGACATGTGCCCACCGTCTCCGCTCCTCGGCGGCGAGGCGTCATCCCGGCAGGCGATGTCGCTCCCCCGTGAGGGGGAGCGGGCGCTGCGGCCGTCCACACCGCTCTACCGGAACAGGCGGTCACCCGGGACGGCCATGCGATGGGTGCCGCCGTGGCGGTTCACCCAGTCACGGATGAGGCCGATGGAGTTGGCGCACTGCCAGCTGTCGTCGTACTCGCGCACTCCGGTGAAGGCCCCGTAGCCCGCGATGATGCCGTCCACGCGCCCGTCGCCCAGCAGTTTGTCGACGTACCACGGATCGTTGTACGTGGTCGTCCACGACAGTGTGGCCGCGAGCTGTCCGGCGTCACGGTCCACGGCGCCCTTCTTCAGCTCCGCGCACGTGTAGTAGGTGGCCTCCGTGCAGTTGCCGAACCCCTTGGTGATGTCGCTGTCGCCGTAGTCCATCACCCGGCGGCCGGCCGGGAATCCGGAACCGGACCGGTCGAAAGCGCCCCGGACCCGGTCGCGGGTCCCGGTCGTCGTGATCCCCTCCAGGCTGCCGAGCCGGCCCTCCAGGCTCTTCCAGCCCCGGCCGCCGACGTCCGGGTCGCTGCCGCCGTGGTACTCGTAGAACCCGTAGAGCACCGGGATCCCGGCAGCCGTCAGCCGCTGCGCCTTGTCGCGCAGTCCGGCGACGCTGCACCCGCGGTTCTCCCGCTCCCCGCAGTAGTTCGGGTCCTTGATGTCCAGCCAGACCAGCGCCAGCCGCCGTCCTGCATCGGCATGGGCGAGAATGCGGTCGATCATGCTGTCGAAGCCGGGGCCCAGCCGGTTGTCACCGGCCGAGGAACAGTCGTGATAGGCCCGCCACTCGTTCGGGTTCCACCAGGCGCAGACGTCTATCTCGATGCTGTTGGCGCCGTGCTTGAGCGCGGCGTCCACACCGTCCAGGGTGTTGACGCGGTGCGCGATGGCGTAGACGGGACGACGCTGATCGGCTGCGGACGCCGGGGCCGTACCGAGCGCGGTGGCCGCGATGATTCCGCACAGGGCCGCGATCAGCGCCAGGAGTATCCGTGGGCAGGCATTGCGCCTGAGGTAAGTGGTCAAGAAAACACTCCGTCATGTCGGTTTCCTCGGCGGACGGTTTATCTCACCGCCCACATGCTGGCACGCGATAAATGCACGATGAATGAAACCCGGTGGGGGGAGGTCCCCGAGTGGCGAAAAACCGCCTTCTGCTCCCTCCGTCGTGTGACGGGAAAACGACCGGAGAAAGGGGAATGAAGATCCCGTTATGGTCGAATCTCCTCCCCGCGACCGGCCGTCCGCCGAGGCCTTTCCGGGACGTGGGCCGCCGCTTTTCGGTCGGCTGTGCAGAAGTCGGAACCCGCCGGGCCGCATGCGGCGTCGGGTGCGCTTGGGCTGCCGCCCACGAGCGTCCCGTCCCGCGGGCCCTCACCGGCCCGCCGCGGCGCGCTCGCCCGCCGCACCGCCCGGCCGGGGGCCCGGCCGAAGTCCGTCGGGGGAGTGATCACCCGTTGGGGGTCGTGTTGCCACGCGGGGCGGCATCGCTGCGGGGCTATGGTGACGCGGGGTCAGATGTTGTCGAGTCCCGTGCCGCAGGCACGGGACCGCCCCCTCGGAAAGGCCCGCGCCCGTGTCTGCCGCACTCTCCGATGATCTCAAGCGCATCATCGACGATTCCCCCGTCTTCGCCACGGTGGCGACCATCCAGCCCGACGGCAGCCCCCAGCTGTCGGTGACCTGGCTGACGCGCGACGGCGAGGAACTGCTCATCTCCACGACCGTGGGGCGCAGGAAGGAGAAGAACCTGCGCCGCGACCCGCGCATCACCGTGATGATCAACCCGACCGACGCGCCGTACAGCTACGCAGAGGTCCGCGGTACGGCCGAGCTGAGCACGGAGGGCGGCCAGGAGCTGATCAACGAACTCTCGCGCAAGTACACGGGCAAGGACTACCGGGACTTCAACCCCGCCTCCGTCGACGACGCCCCGCGCGTCGTGGTCCGGGTCGTTCCCCGCAAGGTCGTCGGCTCGATCTAGCGTTGACCGGCAAGGTCCACCGGGTTTGCGGCCCCGGCACCGGCGGGGACGGCGTGCGGTTGCGGTTGTTCGCATCCTCCGGGGCCCCGGGTCGTTGGCCGGGGCATGAAGAAGATCATTACGGGAGCCCTCGTGGCCGCCCTCACTGTCGTTGCCGCCGGTACCGCCGCGGCGGACGACCACCGCACGCAGAACGCGCCGGTGGTCGCACTGATCAACACCAGTCAGATCGACGATCCGCTGGAGGACGTCCTGGAGCACACGCTGAACTTCGGCGACGGGTACAAGCGGGACTGACCGTTCTCCTGTCCTGCGGCCCGTGCCGCGAATTGCAGCGATGACAGATGCCCTCGCCGCCCGGCTTCCCGCCGGCCCGGGGGCACCGTCGTACGCCCCGCAGCACCCGGAGCCTGCCGGCGTCCCGGCACGCACCGGCAGGCCGGTCAGCTGGTGGTGGTGTCGGTCCGGCCCGTGCCCATGCCCGTGCCCGTGTCCGTGCGCTGCCAGGTCAGGGACAGGGCGAGGCCGTGGCCGGGGTGCAGCGGTTCGAGCCGCAGGTGGTCCGGGCCGAGGAGCACGGCGCGGCGGCGCAGGTCCTGGCCCGGCTTGAACGGCCAGGTGCCGATGTCGACCCGGTGCACGGCTTCGTCGCCCGCGGTCCTGAAGCGCCCGGTGTAGGCGAAGGTCCTGCCCAGCCGCACAGGGCGCCCGAGGTGCATTTCCATGACGGCCGACACCGTGCCGGCCGCGGTGTAGATGAGGGTGCCGCTCGCGGAGGCGGGAACGGGCCGGGACCGCCACCTGACGCTCGATCCGGTGAGCTGCCAGGTTCCCACCAGCGCGTCCTGCGGCAATCCGCTCATGTGCCCGACCTCGTGTGCGTCATGGCGCCGGCGTCCGCACGGACCGCGATGCGTCTGCGCCTGTCCCGGCACGGGGCTGTCGCCCGCGCACGGTCGATCATGGCGTGAGTCGCCGCGTCAGGGTGCGGGGCGCGCCCGACGGCAGGGTGTGTTGCTCGGGGCCGGGGCCGGGGCCGGGCCTTCCGCACGTGCAGGAAGCAACAGCACGACCCCGCGGCCGGCCGTCACCGGATAACGCCCCTGGAATTCACTGCACTCGGGACGGGCACCGCAATTTCCGTGCCCCCGCCGGGAAATGCGGCCGCTTACGCTCCGGCAGGGCTCGAGCGACCCCGGGGAATACTGGGGAGCGGCCGGAACACCGGCCGCAACACCCCCGCGGCCGGTTTCGTACGGCAGCGACGTGACGAAGTCGAACCGGACTTGCCGAGGTGGCGAGCAGAAGTCCCACGCGCTTGCCGCCGTCCGGACGGCCTCGCAATGCTTTCCGGACGATCCGGTCGCCAGACGTTCAGTGCACCTTCGGCTTTCCGCTTCCACATCCCGGGAGACACATATGTCCGACACCGCACGTCCCGAATTCGAACTCCAAGACCTGGAGCTCGACCTCGGGGACCTCACCGTCACCTCGATGCGGGACACCGCCGCACTGCCCGAGGGCGGGGCGTCCTGGGGCTCCTGCTCCTGCCAGGGGTCGTCGTCCTGCGCCCAGCCGCACGACGCGGTCGCCCTCGAGGCTTCCTGACCCTCACACGAGAGGAAAACCATGACCGACAGCACGCAGTCCGCCGGTTTCGACCTCGACGACCTCGACCTCGGTGAACTCACCGTGACCTCCATGCGGGACACGGTCGCGCTGCCCGAGGGCGGCGCGTCCAACGGCGGCAGCTCCTGTTCCTGCGGCTCGTCCTCCTGCGCCCACCCGCAGCTGCCCGAACTCCCCGTGTAGGGGATACGGACGCACCACGGCACCACCGCATGACCGCGCCACGGCATGACCGCACCACCGAATGACCGCGCCACGCATGACCGCGCCGCCGCACCACGGCACCACCGCTCGGCAGACGCTTCCCGCCGTGCCCCGCGCCCGGCGGGAAGCCCGCGCGCCGCCCCCACCCACAGGACGGGAACCCATGCCGCAGCCGCATCCCACCCCCGGCGCCGACGGCTACCGGGTCCGGTCCGCGCCCTACGCGCTGGCCCGCGCCACCGTGCTCGCCCACCCGGCCCAGCACCCCGCCCCGGCCGCCTTCCGGGACCTGCTGGCCCGCCTCCACCGCCTCGACACCGAACTGGCCCTGACCACCGCACCGCTCTGCGACGACCTGTACGCCGCCCGCGACGGCCACCCCGCCGCCTTCCACCGCGATGTCGTCCTGCCCCTGCGGCGGGCCCTGCACAACGGCCGCGAACCCCGCCCCGCCCTGCTCGCCCGCCTCGGCGACCTGCCGGCCCGCCTTCCCCGCCTCGGCGCCTGGCTCACCCTGCGCGCCGACCGCGACACCCTCCTCACCGCCCTCGACGCCGCCGCAGGCCCCGCCCTCGACGCCGAACGCGCCGCGCTCGCCGCCCTCTGCCGCGAACCCGCCCTCGCCAAGGCCACCGCACTGACCAGCGCCGACCTGCTGCGCGCCGTGAACCGCGCCGCCACCGGAGCGGCCGACCGCCGGGCCCGCAAGGAGGAGCCCACCGTGCTGCGCTACGCCCTACGGGCCAGCACCAAGACCAGCCCGCTGTCGTGGTTCACGGCGGTCGGATGGGGCCCGCTGGCCGGCGCCCCCGCCGACGGCGCGGCCCGCCCGGTGGCCTCCTGGGGCACCGCACCCGTCCTCGACACCCCCCTGCGGTCCGTCGTACGGACCAACCGCACCCTGACGACCGCCCTGACCCTCGCCCTCCTCGACGCACCGCACCGCCGCACCACACTGCCCCACCGCATCACCAGCACCGCACGCACCGCCGGCGGACGCACCGCGTACTCCCGCGACCGGCCCTCCTTCGCCGGCGGCCGCTACCTCGTGCCCGGCGAGGACGAGGCGGAGGTCGCCTCCGGCGGGCCGCTGCGCCTGCTCACCGCCCTCGCCGACGACCCCGTACCGCTCGAGGAACTGACACACCATCTGGCCGCCGCACTCCGCCCGCCCGGTGACGGCGACGCCGATGACGCCGACAGCGGCGCCGACGGCAGTCCCGACGGGGGCCGGGCCGCGGCCGCCGCCTTCCTCGACCGGCTCACCCGTGCCGGCCTGCTGGTCCCGCAGGACCCCGTCCCCCCGCAGGACCCCGACCCCCTGCAACACCTCGCCGCCTGGGTACGGTCCTTCGCGCCCGGCCACCCCGAGGACGCCCGACGCGCCGACCGGATCACCGAACTCGCCTCACTTACCGCCCGGTTCGCCGCCGCCCCGGCCGCGGAGCGCCCCGACCGGCTCACCGTCCTCACCCACCGCTGGACCGCCGAACTGGCCGCCGCCGGCCGGCCCGTCCCCGCCCGCTCCGCCCCGCTGACGGTCCTGTCCGAAGACGTGGTCGCCCCCAGCCCGCTGGCGCTCGACGGCTTCCTCGGCGCCGCCGACCACGAGGCGCTCGGCGAGGTCACCGCCCTCGCCGAACTCTTCGACCTCGGCCATCTCGTCCGCCGCGCCGTCCGGGACCGCTTCGTCGAGCGCTACGGGGCCGGCGGACGCTGCGCGCACCCCTGGGAGTTCGGCGCCGACGTCACCGCCGCCTGGGAGTCCGCCGGACGGATCGCCCTCCTCGACCCCGCCGACCGGGACCGCTTCCCCAGCGCGACCGAACCGCTCGCCCGGCTGCGCGCGGAGGTCGCCGACGCCCTGCGGGACCGTAACGGCCCCGCCGGCCGCCACACCCCCGACAGCCCGGACCTCCCCGATGCCTCCGGTGCCTCCGACGAGGCGGTGCTGCCCGCGGACACCCTCAAGACCCTCGGGGAGCGGCTCCCCGCCCCGACCGTCGAACGGCCCCTCAGCTACGCCTACTTCCTCCAGCGCGACCCCGCCACCGGCCTCCTGGCCGTCAACCACGTCTACGGCGGATGGGGCCGCTTCGCCAGCCGCTTCCTGGACTCCCTGGACCCCCGCGCCACCGCCGAGGTGTCCCGGCAGATCCGCCGCGGCCTCGGCCCCGGCGCCCGCCCCGCCCAGATCCGCCCCGTCGGCGGGTTCAACGCCAACCTCCACCCCCTCCTCGTCCCGGACGAGATCGGCCCCGACCGGCACCGCACCCCGATCGCCGAGGCCGACCTGGAACTCGTCCACGACGAAGCCACCGACCAGGTCCGCGTGCACCTGCGGACCACCGGCGAACCGCTCGACGTGCTCTACCCCGGCTTCCTCGCCCCCGTGCTGCTGCCGGCCCGCATCGCACCCCACCTCGGCGACCACCCGGGCGGGGTCGTCGACTTCCGGCCCCTCGCCCCCCGCAGGACCCTGGCCGCACCCGGCGGCACCGTCACCGTCGGCTCCCGGCTCCGCCACCGGCACGTGGTGCTCCAGCGCCGCCGCTGGCTGCTGCCCTCCGGCGTGGTGGCCCGCCTGCGCGCCGACCTCGCCGCCGACACCGGACCCGGCCGGGTCCCCGCAGCCGCCACGGCCGACTGGCGCGCCCTGCTCGGCCTGCCCGAACAGGTCTTCCTGCACCCGATGGCCGGCCCCCCGACGGGCCGGGCCACCGAGGACTTCCTGAGCCGGCTGGCCCGCCCCAAGCCGCACCTCGCGGACCTCGGCAACGCCCTGCACCTGCGCTGCCTGGCCAAATGGCTGTCCCGGCACACCGACGGCGTCGTCCTCGAAGAGGCGCTGCCCGCACCCGGCGGCCAGTCCACACCCGTCCGGGCCGTCGAACTCGTCCTCGAGGTCTACCGGGACGGACGCCCGCGATGACCCACCCGCGATGACCCGCCCGCCGAGCCCGCCGAGCCCGCCGAGCCCGCCGAGCCCGCCGAGCCCGCCGAGCCCGCCGAGCCCGCCGAGCCCGCCGAGCCCGCCGAGCCCG